>JAFGOO010000215.1 GCA_016926455.1 Methanosarcinaceae archaeon
AACGAGGGGAAGGGCTTGTGGACTTGTGAACGATGGTTCAAAGAATGAAGCAAGAAGCTCCATGCGTAAGCGTGGAGTAGTTCACTTCCGGCTTACTCATCTTTTTCCGATCATTACTTCCGTGGATTTTATAATTGCAAGCACTTTGTCCCCTTTTTTGATATCTAGTTTTTCCACGGCTTCTCTTGTTATTACCGATGTGATCAATGTTGGTTGAATTTCAATTTTCACCTTCGATATTACATCACCGTCTTCCACATCGATGACCTTGCCAGCTATCTGGTTGCGTGCAGAAATTTTAAGCCCAACACCTTCCCAGAATGTATCGTCGTCCACGGTTTCGTGGATGATTTTTTTCTGGGCTTCATACTCTGCAAGTACCTCTTTTGCATAGTCTGTTAAAAAAGTTCCCTGCTCCTTGCCACCCCGAACGCTTTTAACAATAGGCTTCCCTGCACTTTCCTCGATGTTCTTGAGCATCTGCCATGCATGTTTATATGAGATATTGAGTTTCTTGCGTGCCTTGTTCAGGGATTTCTCTTCGTCTATGGTTTTCAATAAGGTAGCTTTTCCTTCCCCAATAAGCGGTTTGCCACCTTCGGTCAACCATAGCTTTGTCTTGGCTTTCATTTTATTCACCCTATATATTATAAGACCACATGGACTGCAGTGGTTTTAAATGATGCGATAAAGTGTGAACCGGTCTTGACTTCGAGTTCTTCTGCGGATTGTCTTGTTACGAATGCATTCAGTATAAATCCACAATCCATTTTCACCCTCACAAGTGCACCTAGGATTTCACTTTCTATTATCTCACCTTCAAATATATTTCTAGCGCTAGTTTTAATCCGCATCTTGCTCAGGGTTACGTTTTCAGGTCGAAGGCAGGCATAAACTACATCTCCGACAGCATAATCAGATATTGCCTCTATTATCGTTCCGTCTACTTCAATAAGGGTAACACCATCATCGTTTGCAGTTACAGTTCCTTTCAGGACATTTTCGACACCTAGAAAATGTGCAATTTTATCATCAATTGGCCTGTTGAATAATTTCTCTGGGGTATCGACTTGCACGATTCTACCATTCATCATAACTGCAATCCTGTCTGCCATTACCCGTGCCTCTGTCTGGTCATGGGTGACATGGATTACTGTGAGCCTTGAATCTGTGTGTATTTTTTTCAGAATCTTTCGCCCCGTATCCTGAGCTCGTGGATCAAGGGCACTTAAGGGTTCGTCCAAAAGCATAACATCTGGTTCGGTGACAAGAGACCTTGCAATTGCAATCCTCTGCTTTTCGCCACCCGAAAGTGTATAGGTATTGCGGTGCAGGAGATGTGAGATATTAAGGTACTCTGCAATTTTCTCGATCCTAGCACGGTCTTTGGTCCCCTTCATCCGCATCCCGAATTCTATGTTTTTCAATACATTCAAGTGGGGAAATAATGAATAGTTTTGGTAAACAAAAGCAACATTGCGTTTTTCAGGAGGAAGGTCAGTAATATTTTTTCTTCCAAAGAATATCTCTCCACTGTCCGGTGAATGAAATCCAGCAATGACTTCAAGAAGTAGAGTCTTCCCAGCACCAGATGGTCCCAGTATTACAAAATACTCACCCTCATTCACATGGAGGTCAATGTCCATCAGTGTGAATTCTTTCCATCTCCGATTCAAATCATTAATCCGTATCATAAATACGCCAACCTGCGGATAGAAGCCTGACCGCAATAAATATTGTAAGGGTTACAAGTATCAGCAAAACCGCAATTGGTCGTGATTCTGAAAGACCGTATGAGATAAAACGCTCGTATATAAGTGTGGGACCAACCATAGGATAATATGCGATCATCACCACTGCTCCAAATTCACTAATCGCCCTCGCCCAGCACATAATAGAACCAATGAGGAGATGTCTTGATGCAATTGGGAGCGTTATAAGAAGAAATGTTTTCCACAATGGAGCACCCAAAGACCGTGCAGCGTTTTCAATTCTTGGATCTATATTTTGAAATCCCTCTCGTGCAGAGTTGGTAAGAAAAGGAGCTGATACGAAGAGCATTGCAATGACAATCCCAGGTAGTGCATCCCTAAACTGTATATACGATTCAAGGGGTCCTCCTAACAAACCTCTTGATCCAAAGATTGTAAGAAGGGCAATCCCGGCCACAGTATGAGGAACTACGACCGGTATATCAAGGACACTTTCAACAACATGTTTTCCAAAGAACTCCTTCCTTGCAAGAATGTATGCAGCTGGCACACCCACTAGAAAAGACGCTACAGTTGCAAGCAATCCCGCATACATAGAAAGGTTAATGGATTTAATGACGGATTCATTCTTAGTTGCAGCAATTAGCCCTGGAAAATCAGACGTTACCTGAACTATAATCATATATGAAAGCGTCAAGAATACAAAAAGCAACAGTAGCAGGGCTAAAAATGAGAATGATACCATAAGAGGGTCAGCTTTGACTGCTTTTTTTAATCTTTCCCTGCTTGGTATCTTTTTCATTTTGTTACCTATTAAATAATTACTCTGTCAATAGAGGTACCAGTTCTTGAGGCACACTTTCCAGATTATTTGTTATTGCTGGCACGATTGGAGGCTGTCCATTTTCATTGAACACTTTCTGTCCTTCCTCGCCCAGCAAAAATTCCACGAAATCCACAGCAAGATCTGGTTGGGGTGCATTTTTGGGAATGGTAACTCCATATACAATGGGTGTACCTATTACTACGGTACCATCTCCCATTTGGAGCTGAACCTTTTTGTATGTATCTGCATACTGAATAGAACTCAGGTCTATCTGCGATGGAAGTTCTATGAACTTAAAGCCGTGTTGTACTGCAACACTCCTATAAATATAGAAATAATCGATTTCTCCAGCCTCAAGTGCAGCTGACAGCTCGACCTCCATGCTACGAACCATGACCTTATTAGTGTTTGGATTGATGGCTTCGGATGCCGGAACTGTAATTAAGTATGTGTCATTATCAGCTGAAGCTGTCATTGCAACATTAGCAGCCATGATGTCATCGTATATCTGGTCATCGTTGTAGTAAGTCTCAGCCAGCTGGGTTACCATCTGTGAGCGATAGCCACATGGGTCATCATTTGGATTGGAGAATCCATAAACGACATCCGGTCTTCTAAGAATTTCATACCAATTGTCTTGATTGATTTCATCACTGTATTTGCTGTCATCGGTATATGCAAGTACGATTTGGTTTTTGGCAAATGCTACATACCAGTCTGCGAAATCTGGCATCATCATAGTTGGGATCAGGTTGTAGTCAGCAGAAGCCAGTATGTCGGCCTCTCTACCCAGTTCTGTAATCATCCTGACACATTTTGCGCTACCTGAAGGTTCTCGCTGGACATCCACCCCAGGATGAAGTTCTTCGAACTTTATTTCTAGTTCTTCAAAAGGAATACTAAGACTGCCTGCGTGGAATATCTTTAAAACTTTAATATCCTGCGTTTCAGTTGTAGTCTTTTCAAAATTCTCTGCTCCTGACTCGCTCTGTGTTTCATCAGCATTATCCGTGTTATCAACACATCCAATGCCTGAAAATACTATGAGGAGTACTGCAAATATTGATGTGATCGTTAAGATTTTCATAGTAATCGATATGTTTTTTAAAATATAACGTACATAAAGTTTATTGTTTGATTTCGAGGATTAAACACTTATTTTTCTGGAAATGTCATTGATTTTTATCTATAACCTTTTACTTGTAAGCCGAGAAGTCCCCTTTCGTAAGATAGGAGATGAGAGGCGTAATATCCCAACACAAGATTAGTATGTTATCTAATTCATACAAATAATATATAGTGTCTACTAATGCTTAAAGCTTACAAATACCGTTTATATCCTAATAACAAGCAACAAGAGCTTTTTATGAAACATATCGATGCGTGTAGTTTTTCCTATAATTGGGCTTTAGAAAACAAAATAATAGCCTATGAAACGGAAAAATTTTATTAAAAATAGCTCAATTCGAGCCATCGACTAAAATCTGCAATATCTGTGGATTTTATAATGAAGAATTGACTTTGAAAGATCGAGATTGGCGTTGTCCTGAATGCAATACAGAACACGATAGTGATATCAATGCTGCAATCAACATCAAGAAGTTTGCATTGCAAAATCAAAATCTAATATCCATTTGACACCTTCGGAACAAGGGAAAGGGCTTGTGGACCTGTGAACAATGGTTCAAAGAATGAAGCAAGAAGCTACATGCGTAAGCGTGGAGTAGTTCACATTATTGCATCAACCAGAATAAGGAGTTGAGCAACTAACAAATAAATGGAAGATACCCCTGAAACATCCTTAAACCTATTATTATTAAAAGGACTCCAAATATCCTGTGAAGCTTCTGTGCATCTATTCTGTGGGTAACCTTCGCACCTATCTGTGCCATAACAATGCTCGTGACAACCAAAAAGAGCCAGATGAAGGCATTGACATAGCCTATGGAGTAGGGTGGAAGATTGGGAACACCCTGACCCAATATTATGTATGAGAGGGTGCCTGATGTGGCTGTAAAGACTATGAGAGCTGATGATATTCCCACTGCAATATGGATTGGAAAACAGAACAGAAAGATAAGGATTGGTGTTGATATGATAGAACCCCCGATCCCGAAGAGTGCCGAGATTGTACCAACAGCAAACCCTGCCGGAATAAGCAGATACATATTTTGTATTTCAGTTCCTGATCCGCAGTATTTTTCATAATGAGTGAGCGTCAGGAAACCTATTATCATCAACAATATCCCAAAACCTATCCGTAGTATTTCCCATTCGGTATTGTGGGCTAAAAAACCACCGAGCTGTGCGCCTGCAATACTACCGGTAGCAAGATATACCACGATCTTCAGGTCGATTTTATGGTATCTGTGATGGGTGCGTGCACCGGACACTGCAGTAACGGCTGTGACTGCTAGACTGGTACCAAACACCACCTGTGTGGATATGCTGCGGTCGATATCTGTCATGTCAAGAAGCCAGAGAAGCACAGGAACCATGATGAAGCCTCCACCTACCCCAAGCAGACCTGAAATGAAGCCTATAATACATCCTGTGATGATTAAATAGAGGGCTAAGGACACCAGTTCCATGGGTTATTATATGTGTGCTTGGTATATGAACTTCCACTCGTTAAAAGGGGTAGCTTCATTTTTCATTGCTAAACCCAAGGATTCAACTCAAAGGCATTTACGTTTATTTTGACATGTCAAATATTAGTTCACTGATGCTCGACTCTCTTATGATAATACAGGTATTCTTGAGCATACCCGCAGAACTCTCCAAAATACCTGCGTCCCCATTCACCAATCTTATGCGAGTTAAGCTTCCCGCTAAAATACTCATCATCAGCATAGTTTATCTCGACGAACTGACGGACATGAGTATCTACAGGGAATGAATCCAGCTTTCCAAACGAAAACAAAAGAACACAGTCTGCAACCTTCTCACCAATTCCCTCAACCTCCATGAGTCGTATTCTTGCATTATGAAAATCCATTTCAAACAGTTCATCAAAGCAAAGTTCACCACAACTAACCATCTGTGCAACTTTTTGAATGCGCCCGGCACGAAATCCCAGTTTGCACTCACAAAGGTCCGATACATTAGCATTTGCAAGGGTCCTAGCATCTGGAAAACTGTAAAATCCAGTTTCAATCTCAACACCAAACATTCTGCATAGCAGCGAAATCCTTTTTTTGATAGTTGGTATGCTCGAAGCGGTTGCAAGCATGTAAGAGACCAGACATTCCCACGGCTTCTGTCGGATAATACGAAGTCCCCGGTATTTTTTAATAGCTTCATGTATATACTGGTCCCTATCGATACTGTTCAATATATACGGAAGGTCATCATCCAGCCGGAAATAATCGACAAAAAAGGTCATTGGCAGGTTTTTTGAATCGATCAAAACCTCCATAGTTTTCGAATCCTGCCACGTGCGAACGACCTCCCCATTTACCACACCGACCCATCGGTCACCTTCACGTTCCCATCTAAAAACCTGACCACAGTCAAGTGTATGATCAAGCTTAAACTCTAACGTAGAAAAACTATGCATGTATGGTATGCAGTTCAAGTTCCTTTAAAAATGTAGCGGCAGAAACCGTGTCACCAAGGCCAACGGTTGCTATTGGATCCTCACAAATAATGGTTGGAAGGATGCATACCATATATCCGTTATGTATACCCGATGCTCCATGCTTCTGATATTCTCCATTAATATACTCAACTGTCTTTTGCATCTCTTTCAATCCAAAGGTGCTTTCCTTCAAAGTTGCTGCCGTTTCCTCAACAAATTCACGGTTGTTTAGCCTGCCAGTCGCTGCAAAGGTGGCAGCACATTTAACACCAAATCCCATCGCTTTGAGTTCCTGAACAGGATTGGCACTGAAATCGGAAGAAAAACTCATCACGAACTCCCGGGTATGAACTACCATTTTTTTGAGATTGAATGAAGACGCAGAGGCAATTGCTGCTTCTATGATAGAAGGCGCTTTCATCTGCAAAATCTCCTCCAAAGGCACTCCATGAACCATTGAAAGCATGACCAGTTCATCCTCATTCATGCCTATACCATCAACAATACCTGATAGTTTTGAAAAAACAGCATAGGCAAGTTCCCTGCTCAGAAAATGCCCCATTTCGACATGGATCGCTAATTTGCTGTTCATACGTTTCCAGTTAGCTAGCTGTTCGGCAGCTCTTTTGATTTTATCAACATATTTTGAGCCATCTGGGTACGTTTCAATAAGCATATGGAACCCGGAAATCATTGCCCCATCCATCTCCAAAATATGCTCGGTGGCAAACCTCTCAAAATCAGGATTGACTGCAAGCTCGATGTTTGCACGATCATAGGTTGCTATGAACCTATTTTCCCTGGGAACAGTGATTACTTCACTCTGGAACGAAAAAGTCTCAGCTTTTTTAAAATCAAAGACAAAGTGGATCAGTTCATCATTTACATCGACTGTTTCAGAACCAGAAAATCTGGAAGGTGGAATAAGGATAGCCTTTTTTGAAAAAAAGGACAACTGTGTTGATGACGGTTTTACGACATTTGGGATAACCTCTTCAGCCCCCATCTCTGAAAGTACATTTGCCATAATGCCGGCGTTTCCTCCCATCCGGACAAGACCGTTCCCAAAAAAATTCTTCTTCAAATAATCAAATACATCCTTTTCGTATACAAGCCACTCTGCCCCGCTTCCCTCTCTCATACACAGAACAAGCCCTGCAAGAAAATCGGAAACCGAATGGATTGAACCCGGTGGATTTTTGAATTTTCGGAGAATCTCATCTTGATTCTGCGACTCGAGTAGTTTTGATACCTCATCTCCAATGATATTGTACACAGAATCCAGATTTACATTATACCCGCAGAGTATCTTCATCAAAAATGCTTCCTTCAATACTGTTATCAAGACTATATTTTCATCTCTGCCAGTATTGCCACAAAAGCACCTGCAGATATTGCATCCCCGATTCCAACCGTTGCAACCGGGTCATCCACAATTTTTGTTGGAATAATAATCAGATTATGAGTTGGAGTAGATATACATCCATCCTTGAATTCGTCCATTGAGCAGACATCTCGCCTGACCAAGTATTTTCCAAGGATTTCAAGTCCCTCATAACCTTTTCTCGAGATGGGCACTTCAAGTCCCTTTGCAACATCATCAATGTTTTTTATATCTCCTAACAATGCCTGTGTCGCTGCCAGCGTTGATGCAAAAAGGAGTGCTTTCTTATGGCCCTCCAGATTAAGTGGATGGTTCTTTGAAACCACGCAGATGTAAAAGCCAAGCGAATGTACATGCACCCTTTCAAGTTTCAGTTCATGTAGCAGCCGTACTGCCCCTTCGTACAGTGCCACGATAGCTTTTTCATCTTTCTCAATGACCGAATACGCAAGTTCTTCGAATCCCATGACGTTCAATGCATTTGCGACCTCAACAGTATCAAGTCCCAGAGACTGAACGTGACGGTATACTATATCCTTTAGAATCGCCTTCCTAATAACCCTGTTCGAGATTGATGTAAACTCCAGATGTATGCAGATATCAGAATTTCCTTCTCTTAATCTTTCGATAACATTGACAGCCTTTTCAATATACTCATGGTACGTGGTTCCATCTTCATATTCTTCCCTTATCATCTGGTATCCTGCAAGAATTGCACCGTCGACATCCTCTTGAAGTTTTGGAAGCTGCTCATACAATTTTTTATTCATATCGATACGTATCCATGGTGGACGCGATGAGATAATAAGACGGTTGTCTCTTGGAACTTCAAACTGCTCATAACCGTACTTGAACTTCATACCTTTCGAAAATTCGATGATCCAGTTCACTCTCGGCTTAAATTTGGGGTCATATGCTTCAGTGGGGTGTTTGAGAAGCAATACACCATCTTTAATAACCGGATGCATCAGATTTTTTGATTTAGCGAAATATTCAGCCTGTTCCATGGAAAGCCACGGTACATAGGTAATCACTTTTTTGATACCGAGATGTGCCAGATGATTGGATATTATCCCAGCCTGTCCTCCCATGCGCGCCTTATCAAAAACAAGATTATCCATCAACCATTCATGAATATCTGATGTATAGGTCGGAACTTCTGCTGCCTTACCATCTCGCATTGCAATTATAAGGCGTGCCAGAAAATCAGCAGGTGTTTTTATCTCTCTTGGATATGATGAAACCTTCTGCTGAATCTCATTCAGGTCAACAAGCATTAAAAGTTTAGCAATATCTTCTTCAGTTATGTGTTTAATAGCATCAATATTGCTGTTGTA
>JAFGOO010000216.1 GCA_016926455.1 Methanosarcinaceae archaeon
AACGAGGGGAAGGGCTTGTGGACTTGTGAACGATGGTTCAAAGAATGAAGCAAGAAGCTCCATGCGTAAGCGTGGAGTAGTTCACAACCAAAACACCTTGATAAATCTGCTAAGTTTATCACCTTTGGAGTAAGAATACCACTGTTTTCAAACGTAGATAAGTTACGTCAAATGTTTTTACCTCAAAATATATATTCTTCACCTGACACACACTACCAACCCCCCTCCCAAAAGAATAATAAAACCATAAATCATAGCTTCAGTACTTAGATGTGAAAATAAAAATACAGTGACAAGTGCACCAACTCCAGATAGGACAGGGAATCTGCCAATGTTGATTGGGGACTTGAAGGGTCTTTTAAGATGTGGTTCTGTATAGCGTAACCTGATTAGTGAAACGTTGACCATGAAAAAAATTATGAAGATTGTGAAATTTGAGATGTTTGCAACTGTTACTACATTGTCAATGAATACAAACAGTATAGAAAGTCCCGCAAAAAATGTAATGGCAACCCATGGTGTCCTTTTTTTAGCATGGACGGTTGCAAATGCCTCTGGCAAGGAACCAGATTCTGCCATACCATACAGTACCCTAGAACCTCCGATCATCATCAGCAGAACGGTGTTGGCAGTGGAAAAAAGCGCGATTACCGAGAAAATTACAAATGCATCATTACCCATTGCCACGAATGCAACTTCTGTTAGGGGAGCAGATGAATTGGACAATGCCTGCCAGTTGACAACACTTACAGCCGACAGAGCAACAAGAATGTATAAAATCAGTGTACCTATTATGGACATTATTAGAGCTTTTGGTATCGTCTTCTCAGGTTCCTTCGTCTCTTGTGAAAGTTTGACGATGTCCTCAAAGCCCAGATATGCAAAAAATATAAGGGCAGATGCCTCAAAGATACCCGGTATAGTCGGAGTTTCAAAATAATTGACAGAACCTATATAAGGAAGACCGATATAGATTATTACCAGCAGTCCTATTATTTCAATCAATGTCATAAGTATGATGATGTGTGCAGATTGCTTTATACCTATAAAGAGCACAAAGGCAAATATCATTATCAATAAGATAGCAGCAGGAACCGTGGGTGCATTGGACAATGCACTAAAATAACCTGCAAAACCAAGTGCAACCGCTGAAACGGCAATTACCAGCCCGATTATGACCAGCCACCCCACTATAAACGCAACATCTTCCCCAAAAGCCCTTTTTACATATTCATATTCTGCACCTGCCTTTGGTAACATGGACGAAAGCTCCATATAGGCAATACCTGTAAGTCCCGCAGCCATGGCCGCAAACAGGAAAGATAACCATACAGCATTACCTGCCAGACCTGCGGCTTTCCCGACCAGTACATAGATACCTGCACCAAGTATACTTCCTACGCCGCTAAGTGTTACTTCAAAAAAACCCAATTCATGCTTTAAAGTAGGTTTTACAGCCATTTTCATCCCAAAATCTTTTAAAATCAAAAGAGTGTCTGGAATATACCCCAATTATCCTCAAGTGACTAACAAAGCAGTGTATTTAACCATATGCAGGTGTCTCAATTTCCCTCGATTTTTTCGTCTGGAGCTTACCCTTCATTGCTTCGTAGTATTTCATGGTATCAGCGGTCACAGAGGGTTCCGTATCATCAATTGCCTTCAGGAAATGTTTATGACTTACCTTCTTTGCCATTATGTCTTCGCGTAGCGCAAACCTTCCTGCCTTTTTACATACAGACGCAATGTCAGCACCTGTGAATTTATCGGTCTTCCTCACAAGCGTATCAATATTTACATCGTATGCAAGCGACATCTTTTTGGTATGGACCTTGAATATCTTGCGTCTGGATTCTTCAGAGGGGACCGGTACGAGTATAAGCTCATCAAAACGCCCCGGTCTAATCAGTGCAGGATCGATTATGTCCGGACGGTTCGTAGCGCCAATAACCACTACGCCTCTGAGTTCCTCAAGCCCGTCCATCTCTGAGAGAAGCTGGTTCACAATGCGTTCCGTTACCTGTGGTTCCCCTACAGCAGATCCCCTAATAGGTGCAAGAGCATCCAGTTCGTCAAGGAAAACAATGGACGGAGCAACTTGCCGCGCACGTATGAATATTTCTGCAATCCGTTTTTCGGATTCACCATACCATTTGGACAGCAGGTCGCTACCCTTGGCTGTGATAAAATTCGAATCCGATTCGTGGGCAATAGCCTTTGCAAGCATGGTTTTACCGGTGCCTGGTGGTCCATAGAGCAGCACACCTTTTGGCGCCTCTACACCAATCCGCCGGAATGATTCGGGGTTTCGAAGAGGCCATTCCACGGCTTCCTTCAGCATGCATTTCACACTTTCCACCCCCCCGATATCACTCCATTTCACATTCGGAATTTCGATCATGATCTCCCGCATCGCAGATGGCTGAACATCCTTCATTGCAGTCTCAAAATCGTCTCTTGTGACCTCCAGGCGGTCGAGTATCTCCTTTGGGATTTCCTGTGCCTCCAGATCTATTTGGGGAAGTATCTTCCGAAGTGCGCTCATGGCTGCCTCACGACAGAGAGCAGCGATGTCAGCCCCCACGAAACCGTATGTGATTCCTGCCAGTTCATTGAGATTAACTTCAACTGCCAGAGGCATACCCCGTGTGTGTATTTGGAGAATCTCAAGACGTCCTTCCGTATCTGGAACCCGGAGCACTATCTCGCGGTCAAACCTCCCCGGTCTCCTGAGTGCCATATCAATCGCATCCGGTCTGTTGGTTGCACCAATAACAATCACGTTCTTGCGTTCTTTCAGGCCGTCCATCAATGAAAGAAGCTGTGAGACCACCCTGCGTTCAACTTCACCGGTGACTTCTGCTCTTTTCGGTGCGATCGAGTCAATCTCATCAAGAAAAATAATCGCAGGAGCATTTTTTTCAGCCTCGTCAAATATTTCACGGATGTGCTTTTCAGATTCCCCGTAGAACTTTGACATAATTTCAGGTCCGTTTATCGAGATGAAATAGGCATCCGATTCGTTTGCAACCGCCCTAGCAAGCATGGTCTTACCCGTCCCAGGCGGTCCATGCAGCAGAACACCCTTTGGGGCATCGATACCCAGCCTGTCAAAAAGCTCAGGATGCTTTAGCGGAAGTTCGATCATTTCCCTTACCTTCGAGATGGCCGGTTTAATGCCACCGAGGTCTTCGTACATCACGGTGGGGATGGTCTGTTCTGGGGGAAGTTCCAAAGCTTCGGGTATAAGTTCGACTTCTGTCAGGTCCGTGATTTTGACGATTCCGTAAGGTGATGTTGATATAACCTGCATTTTGATTTCACCCAACCCGAAGGCAGGTCCAAAGAAGTCTTGGAAGAATTCTTCAAACATGAGTCCTGTACCAAAGGAATCTCTGGGTTTTCGTACACTTGTGGTGGATATGAAATCTCCTTTTGATACAGTACGGTTTTGGAACACGGCACGTAGGCTTTCCCCTGATGCTGATATGCGTATGCCTTTACTGACAGGCGCAAGAACCACCTTTTTAGCTTCTTTCAATTCTGCCCTTCTCACCTGTACGTACTCACCAATGCTTGTTTTTGCATTCGTACGAAGAAGCCCGTCCATGCGTATGATGCCAAAGCCAGAATCCGAAGGGTAGGCACGTCCTACTATTGCAGATGTGATGCGACCTCCTTTAAGTTCAACGACATCAAACTCACGAACTCGAATTTGTTCCCTGAAGGATTCGTCAATACGGACTATTCCCTTCCCCACATCTTTCTGGTCTGCCTCGGCAACCTTCAGTTTAATAAAACTGTCTTTATTGTCAACATCCGTAAAATTGAACACCCCGCTCAACCCGAATTTTGCATTCACTAGAATGTTACCCTGAACGTTCTTGTATTGAAATATAAATTCTATGCAGGTCTATTCGTTCTTTATGTTATATCAAAAATTCGTTTATACTTTAAAGAAAATATTCAAATAGGCTCAAAAACATAAACATGTGACTATTTCCCTCACTGAAGTGACGGCCTGTATCCCACCTTTGAAATGTCGGGATTTTCCCTTACTTTCTCCTAAATTATATCTAATTTTCAAATGCTTTTGCTAACCTGACGTTCCGAAACATTTTTTGGAGAATAAGACCGTACATATAGCAATGACGTACGATGGCCGATTTCCACCTACTGACCGCAGTTCATTTAAATGTGATTTGATGAGCTTTAGCGAATCGTACACCCTCTCCAAGATACTCGCCAGGAAGATAAGGGATTCAGGATATGTGCTTGATATCATAATCGCAATAGGTCGGGGGGGCTATGTGCCTGGAAGGATCGTCAGTGATTTTTTGCTTTTCGATAACCTGACTACAATTAAGATCGAGCACTACACGAGGGCAGCAAATATAAAGGAAACAGCAAAGGTGAAATATCCACTCTCTGTTGATATCCATGGTAAGAAAATCCTTGTGTTGGATGATGTAACAGATACAGGTGACACTCTGCGTTTAGCGGTAGAATATCTTAAAACGATGGAACCTTTGGATATAAGAACAGCAGTCCTCCAGCACAAGACATGTTCAGAGTTCATACCTGATTACTATGCAAGGAAGATCCTCAAATGGCGATGGATTATATATCCATGGGCGGCTTACGAAGACCTTGCGGGATTTGTGGAGAAGATCATTTGCAGCAGGACACTGACCACAGCGCAAATTATTAGTGAATTTTCTAGTCTCTACTCCCTTGACGTAAAGGAAAAGGATCTTGTGGAAATACTTGAAGACCTTCACGCGCGGGGAGAGATCGAGTGCATCAATAAAAACGAAAACACAGCATGGAAATTGATACAGGTTTCAGGTACAGATAATGGATAAGTAGATTAATAATGAAGTAATCACTATTCAACCTTAATCCGTTATAATCATCAGTAATACTCATGCTCAATAGGTGAATATATGTCATTGGCAAAACTCAGGACACATTACACAACACAGATTAAACCTGACGAAGTGGGTGAATCAAAAGTCACGCTTGCTGGCTGGGTACACGAAGTACGTGACCTTGGTGGAATCTGTTTTGTGGTAGTGCGTGACCGCGAGGGTCGGGCACAGGTCACGCTCGTAAAAAAGAAAATTGATAAGGAGCTGTTAGATGACGCAAGAAAGCTCATACGTGAGTCGGTAGTCAGCATAACAGGGTATGTAAAGCCAGAATCAAAGGCTCCAAACGGGTACGAGATCATACCAGATGAGATTAGAGTTCTCAACGAAGCAGAATCACCGCTTCCCATGGACACTACTGGCAAGGTTGATGCTGAACTAGACACACGCCTTGATTCAAGGTTTATCGACCTGCGCAGGGCAAAAACACAGGCTGTTTTTAGGATTCGCCACGAGGTACTGAAAGCGGTTAGGGCGTACCTTATAAACGAAGGTTTTATTGAGAGTACCTCTCCAAAAGTAGTAGCTACTGCAACAGAAGGTGGTACATCCCTGTTTCCGATAACGTACTTTGATAGGGAAGCGTTCCTGAACCAGAGTCCTCAGCTATTCAAGCAGATACTCATGTCAGGCGGGATGGATAGGGTGTTCGAGATAGGCCCGATCTTCAGGGCAGAAGAACATGATACACGCCGCCATTTAAATGAAGCAACATCCATTGACATTGAGGCAAGCTTTGCCGACCATTTTGATGTCATGAAGATTCTTGAAAATATGATTGCATATGTTTATTTACATGTAATTGAAAACGCTACGCAGTCGCTGGAAACTCTTGGGGTTGAGCTCACAGTCCCAAAAACACCGTTTTTGAGGTTGACATACGAAGAAGCGATTGACATCGTAAATTTACAAAGTGAGGAAAAACTGGAATGGGGAGATGATCTTAGTACATTGTCCGAGCATACTATAGGTAAGAATGTATTCGACAAGACAGGAGAGTCGCATTATTTTATCATTGACTGGCCAACCAATATAAAACCCTTCTATGCAATGCCATATGAAGATAAATGGGAGATTAGCAAGTCATTTGACATGATGCACAGGACAATGGAACTTTCATCAGGAGCACAGCGTATCCACAATCATGACCTTCTAAAGGGCCGGATTGAGGCACAAGGTCTGGATCCCTATGGTTTTGATTTCTACCTCAGGGCTTTTAAGTACGGCATGCCTCCGCATGCCGGCTGGGGAATTGGATGCGAGCGGCTAGTTATGACAATGCTTGGTGTTGAGAACATTCGTGACGTTGTGCTGTTCCCGAGGGACAGGAAAAGATTGTCGCCGTAATAATAATAAATAATAATATGCAGGTCTGGTCAAAATGAATGACAGAAACGCAGCATCTTCAAGTCCCGAGAAAAAAGCTGCTGGTAAGGCTGCAGCTAACCTTGTAACAGATGGTATGGTTGTAGGACTCGGAACTGGTTCAACTACCGCCTACACTATAGAAGAACTTGGGAAGCGGGTGGTTGATGGTCTTGATATTCTCGCTGTTGTGACCTCATATCAATCGGAGATGCTTTCTATAGACGCTAAAATTCCAATTACCACACTTGCAGAGCATCCAGTACTTGACATTGCGATTGACGGTGCGGATCAGATTGACTCGAACCTGAACGCCATAAAAGGAGGGGGTGCGGCACACACTCGCGAGAAGGTGGTTGCGAAATCAGCAAAGCGTTTTGTGGTGGTTGCAGATGAATCAAAGGTAACCGAGAAACTTGATCGTACTGTACCGCTTGAGGTTCTACCGTACGCAAAGAACCTTGTCATGCAAAAGGTCGCTGAACTTGGTGCAAAGCCGATACTTCGTCTTGCTGTCCGAAAAGATGGTCCTGTGATTACAGATAACGGTAATTTCATAATCGATGCTGATTTTGGTGTAATCGATGATCCTGCAGAACTTGAACTGAAACTCTCGATATGTAGTGGCATAGTTGAGCACGGTATATTTACCAATGTGGATGATGTCTATATTGGCAAGAAAGATGGAAAGGTTGAAGTCAGGTCTGCAACAAAAAATAGAAACCTGTATCAATTCCAGCATAGATGAGTGCACTATGGTTATTCAGTACATGAATTATGGAATTCTTGTTACTTTAACTTGTAAGCCGAGAAGTCCCCTTTAGTAAGATGGGGGATGAGAGGCTTAATATCCCAACACGACTTAGTATCTTCTCTATTTCATACCAAAAATATATATGTTGTTTCAATATAATGTCTACTAATGTTTAAAGCCTACAAATACCGTTTATATCCCAACAAAGAGCAACAAGAGCTTTTTATGAAACATATCGGTGCGTGTAGGTTTACCTATA
>JAFGOO010000217.1 GCA_016926455.1 Methanosarcinaceae archaeon
ATTTGAATCAGATCTTTGTCTTCCATAGAAAATCAATTGGAAGAAAAAGATATTAACTTACCCACTCAATGTTGAGGAGATCCAAAATCTTTTATCTTGGGAGTTAACTGCACTAAAAACAGTTTTAATTTGGCGAGTAGGAGTATAAAGAACAATCGTATCCCTCTCTTTACGAGGAATCCACATAGCGAATCTGGATCCGTGTTGTTGAACATCCTCAAACCAAAATCATATGCAGGTTCTTGGGGCAATTCAGTTCTTTTTAAAACTCTTCTTTTTTCTCATGATCAACTAACATTATGATAATTTCGTGTTCAACACCAAATGATTTGACAGCTACAAAACAACACAAAATTATTATATTTGCTTTGATAGATGAGTATATACCTTTTAGTGAAAGGTAAACTTAATAAATATAAAATTAATTGGGGTGTGGAATAATGTTATCGAAAATACCTATAGATCTTGCAAAATCCAAGCCCGAGATTTTGGACCAAGAGATTCTCAGGGCTGGTATCATAGCTGAACTGGACGCTATAAACCTGTATTTGCAGATGGCAGACATGACCAAAAATAAGGATATAAAAACAATTCTTTTCGACATTGCAAAAGAAGAAAAAACCCACATAGGGGAGTTTCAGACACTTTTATTAAGGATCGATCCGGAACAGGTTAGTGAATTAGAGGCTGGCAGAAAAGAAGTTGAAGATGAACTATCTTCAAAATAAAGGTGTTCTTTATTTTCATAATGAAGCAGAAAAAAAAGTATAAAGATTCTATGGTGTACTCGGCGGGTCTATACTCCAAAAGTGTATAAATCTAAAACACTTTTTATATATTAATGACTCGCACAGTTGACGATATTCGTAGCTTGGACAAGGCATTTTCTCATGCAGTAGAAAGATTTAACCGGGTAAGTATTGAGCCTGAAGATAGGGAAAAACTGGAGGTTTTTTTAGATATCTCCGGAGTGAAGGCCTTGCAAAGAGTACTCTAGCCTAGTACGTAAACTACACTACAAGGATGTACCGGACCATCAAAGAACTGGGGTTTGATAAACCTCTTGAAGAGTTCAATCACGAGGACCTTGAAAGATTCCTATTTTACCTAGAGGACGAAAAGAAACTGTCGTCTGGAAGCCTGTGGAATTATAAGAAGCTTGTAGAGACTGTCGGATAATACAAGATTTTAATCTTGTATTATCCGACAGTCTCTGTAAAGAAGCTAATGAGATGGATGCACAACGACAAGCCACCAAAATGGGTAAGGGGTCTTAAGCTTATCAAGGACGAATTCACCTTTACAGCCATCAGATCTCCTCACACAGAATGAATTTAACAGGCTCATGGATGCCTGCAGACATCTAGGTGATAAGGCTTTGATTGCAGTCCTCGCAAACTCTGGTATGAGAATAGGTGCTCTTGCATCCTGCAGGATAAAGAATATCTAATTAAACCAATATGTTGCAATAATCTACATCTTCAAAACCAGTAAATCCAAGAAGAGCACACAAGCTAAGGGAATACCAATCACATGGTTCACTGGATACTTGAATCAATGGGTATCTATACATCCTCTTAGAGATGAGCCGGAGGCTCCTCTGTGGGTCACACGTGACAAGAACATGGAACCTCTGAGTTATAAGACCATACGCAAGACAATTGCTATTATTGGAGAGAAGGCAGGAATCAAGAAACGCGTGAAGCCACATAGTTTCCGTCACCTTGCTTATTACAAACTGGATACTGGATGGTCTGAACGAACAGCAAACATAGGGCGGGATGGTCATAAGGCAGCATGCAGATGTTCAAGATATATGCTAACTTCACAGATCAGGAGATCAACGATAGGATTTTTGAGAAATACGGTCTCAAGAAAGAGGATACGAGACACGTTACCCTCAAAAACTGTCCCCGCTGCAACAACGTACTTCGTGCAACGGACAAGTTCTGCAGTCAGTGTAGTCTCGTTCTTGACCGCAGAGCTCTTGACGAAATACAGGAAATTAAGAATACATTACCAGAAATCATGCAACTGGTGATGAAAAGTGAAGCGGCGCGACAAATATTAGAAAGAATTGAGGGGGTAAAACAAATATAGAGATCTCTGATTTACCTGCATTTTATGGATTACCTCAACATTAAGTTCAGCTACAAGATGTTAAAGAGAACCATTTTTTTTAATTTCATCCCAACTTTGAAAGTGTCCTCTGTCATCGGAGCTGAATAAATCCCCATTTTCGGCGGAGTTAAGGTTAAAAATTATAATTATGTATAAAAAGTAATAGAAATTATAACAATAACAATATAAAAATTAGGTTAAAAATAAATTGCGTCATTAATGGATTTTCTTTATGCATCTGCCTGTACATCTCCTATAAATTACTTTTATAGCAAATGCTGAGCAAATCATAAAGGCCAATATGAAAATATCTTTTGGAGAATTGTTCAAAGTGTACCAGATCAATGTAAACAGTGCAATAGAACAGACAATAACCCCTGCTATTGAAATCCATCTATAACTTGCTGTCTTCTGATACAAGCAAGCGTTAGAAGCGTTTACAACTCCAAAGATTAACAAAAATCCAGCGCTTCCCATTATAGAGATACTGTTTAAATTAAATGTGTTTGCTACGATCAATGTGAGAGCTGAGGTGATCAGTAGACCTTCAATTGGCCGATTCCATATTTTTTCTTCCAATATTTCAGGCAATTCCCCATCTTTGGCAATAATAAAGCTCACACGTGAAGCACCGTATAAAGTTGCATTAATAGCTGAAGCTGTAGACAAGAGGGCTGCAACTGCAATGAGATTGAATCCAAAGTCTCCCAAAAATGGTTTTGCAGCTACAGCAAGAGCATAATCTTTGACCTGTATAATGTTATCAACTGATACATTTCTAACGGTAACAAAAGCAATTAATACATAAAGTAAAATAACAATGACAACAGACGAATAATAGGCACAAGGAAGTGTTTTTTCAGGATTTTTGATATCTTTTGCGGTGTTCGCGATCAGTTCAAATCCTTCATAAGCCAAAAAAATAATCATACCTCCAGCTACAAGCTGAAGTGGATTAGAACCAATTGTTGGCTGAAGCTGGTGGGATTTAGAACTCCATATACCTACACTAATAAATATCAGTAAAATAGCAACTTTAAAGCCAACAATCCACTCTTCCGATTTTCCAACTACTTTTGAACCAGCAATATTCAACACAGTTAACGATACAATAATGATACTGGTGAGTACATGTTTTAAGAACGGTTGCATCGAATCGGGAAAAAATGTGGAACCATAGCTTCCAAAAGCATAGGCATAAAGCGAGAGCATCACAACATAACTTAACCATAGAAGAATATTTAGCCCACCTGTAACCAACCCTGAACCAAATGCCTGATTCAAAAACTCAACAGTTCCACCTTCGGAAGGATATCTAACAGATAGTTTTGCATATGAATATGATGTGATCAATGCGACTATGCCCGCAAGTCCAAATGCAATAGGTGTTTCACCCTGTCCAAGCTCAACAGCAAGGCCAAGAACCGCAAAGATACCTCCACCTACCATACCTCCAATACCTATAGAAACCGCAGACAAATATCCTATAGATTTACTTGAAGCCACGTCGTTCATAAAATTGCCTCATCAGATCTACTCTCTGGTCTTCATTTCTCTTTTCGAGTGTTTTCTATAAATCCACTCTACAATGAAACAGAACACGAGGACAAATGTAAATGCAATTAAGGTTTTTACTGAGTTTAGCAGTTCGTAATATACAAGGATTCCGAAGAAGACAAGGCTGCTGAAAAGGGATGACCATATCAGATATGGCTTTGCACCTGTTTCCCCAGACAAACGCAAGTGAGCCGCATTAACGGCCACATATATCACCAACAAAGAAGCACTCGCCAGCATACCAATCCCTTCCAAATTCAGCAGATTTGTACACAGAATGACCAGGCCTGATGTAATAAATAAGCCTTCAGTACTTCTTTTCCAGACTTTCCTCTCAAAAAATTCGGGCAATTCCCCCTCCTTGGCAATAAGATAACTGACATTTGCACCACCATAAAGAGATGCATTTATAGCTGAAGAAGTTGAGAAAAGAGCAGCTATTGCCATTATCTTGAATCCTACAGTGCCCAAGAATGGTTCTGACGCTGCTGCTAAAGCATAGTCCTTGGCATTTATGATTTCAGACATGGGTAGATTCCCGATTACTGCTAGACTTACGAGAACATAAATACATATGACAATTAATACGCTTAAGTATAGGGCTTTAGGAAGAGTTTTCCTAGGATCGTCCATATCTTCTGCAGCATTGGTTATCAATCCAAATCCCTGATAAGCAAGAAACACGATCCCTGCTCCAAAGAGTATATTTGGAGTGTTTGGAAAATGTGTTATTGAGATATTATCCGATCTTATGAAAAACAAGCCGGAAAAAGCAAAAAGCATCAATATACCTACTTTTATTGAAACTACAAAGATTTCCGATCTGCCCACAGCTTTTGCACCTATAAAATTAATGGCTGTAAAGATGACAATTATTGCAGTAGCAAATACATTTGACCAAATTGCAGCCGAACCAGCAGGCATGAAAGTCATCGCATAAAGTGAAAAACCCTTTGCATAAAGAGCAAGTCCAAATATGTATCCAGTCCAGAGAAGAATGTTCAACCCTCCACTCAATATGCCATCCCCGAAACCCCTTACAAGAAACTCGACAGGACCACCTGCAGAAGGATACCTTACACCCATTTTTGCATAGGAATATGTAGTTAATAGAGCGATCAATCCAGCGATGATGAATGATATGTAAACTGCATTACCAGATATCTGAGTTGCAGTTTCAAATATCGAAAAGATCCCTGCACCAACCATTGCGCCAACGCCAATAGAAGTAGCCGACCATAACCCCATTGATTTGTTAGCAACCATCAAAACCATAAGAAATTTGTATGATTAGTTATAAAAAGTAAATCCCTAAAGTCCTACTAATAAATAATTTTAAAATGTATCCTTGAGATAGATGCTTGTAGCTATCCCAAATAGTCCTACTACAATAAAAAATATAATATGACTAAGGATACCAACCTCAGATGTCAGATTTATGAGATTATTGTGGAAATGGTACCCAAGAAATATCAGAGATGGGTAATAGATCAACAAAGCCAGTAGATCATAAAACAGAAATTTTCGCCATGCAACATTTGCAGATCCTGCAACAACAGGGCCAAAAAAACGAAGACCCACGATTAAACGTAATATAAAAACCATATTTCCACCATGGGTTTGCATTAAATTTTCATACTTGGCAATCTTTTTTTCATTAATATTACGATTATAGTTATGAACAAAACATTTATTACTAACTACTATCAATTTTATTTTTATGGCTAGACCGGAGGAAATAGTTGTTGAACGGCA
>JAFGOO010000218.1 GCA_016926455.1 Methanosarcinaceae archaeon
ATTTGAATCAGATCTTTGTCTTCCATAGAAAATCAATTGGAAGAAAAAGATATTAACTTACCCACTCAATGTTGAGGAGATCCAAAAAATTCGATTAAATCCAAGCATATAATACCATCTATTTAAAAGTACATATTATGATTTATATGTTATAATATACATATTATACGACATTTATGTTACGTTTATCAAATTTTTCATTTCTGCTATTGATATCGAAAATTTAGTTTTTTGGCGCATAGTATAGTATATATCCGTTTGGCGTGTCGCATTGTCGTGTTTATTTCCATGTAATCCTTCGATACATGCCTATATTAAAACAGAAAATGTGACAAACGCAATCATTAGCAGCATTATTATTTTAGTGTATATTTGTATTTCTTATATACACTTAATGTACAATAAGAATAAATGTAAGTATATAATGGTTAAGTTTTAACCTTTTTGTGTTAAAAATTCAATCGTTATTAATAAATATAATGGTTACGTAAAATAGTTTACAATACTAAACTTTATGAAATATACAAAAATAAGTTACATAAATAATTACTTTAAATAAATAATATAAATAAAAAATATAGGGAATATCCATAAATGAACGGTGGTATAAATGGCAAGTTATAGAGTGGGTTTTTCAAGTGGTGCAGGTAGTAGCATGACTAGAGGGTCAGGCGTAAGCGCTGGACGGGGATCAAAATTAAAATCATGGCATAAACCGTATAAAGAAGATAATAAATGTTCGGGTTCCGGCGGTTCATCAAGTAAAGGTGAAACAAAAACCATAGAAGAACAAAAACAAGAATTAAGAGATCATGCAAGACAAAAAGCAAATATTAATTCTTTAGTGCGAGCGGGTTATTCACTGAATGAAGCCACCGCAGAAGTTACCGGTATGAACCCGAAAAATACGGTAACAAGTGTAGGCGGATTAAGTTCTTTAGCTACAACTCCTCCATCGGTGAAACTTACGGAATCACTTAAAAATGAGAGCAATACACCCGAAGGAAAGTCTAAATCTGGATTCTTAAATACGGTTGTTTCTTGGGTTGACAAGAAAACTGCAGAAGCATCTAATAGGCTATCTAGTAAGTTATCAGGAGGGGATAAAGATGTATCTGGACCTTCACGTTATCTATATAAGCAGGGTCTTGACGTTCTAAACTTCACAGAGGAAACCAGCGAGAAAATAAAATCTAGTGGATTTGGTGGTGATGTAGTAAGTACCGTGGCGTCTGTTCCGGTTTCATTATCTGGAAAGTTAATTGGATCAGCGTTAATGTTACCGGCAGGAACAGAAACAGCGATAAAAAACCCTGATGTTATCCCAGACGCTGCTGTAGTCATGGGATCAAGTTTAACCGTAGGTGCTGCCAGAGATTTGAAAGAAAATCCCGTAGAGTTTTTGACAGAAACCGCACTAACTGTGGGAGCATTTTCCGCACTGGGAAAAGCAACGAAAGGCACAAAAAACGCTTTAAAATTCTCACAAAAAACCGAAATACCAGTTACAGATTTAGCAAGGCAAGAAGTAATAACCGGAAATGTGATGTTTCCAACTGCAAAAAAAGGCACATCGGTTACAAATATAATATCCGAGTTCGAAAAAACAAAAGCAAGATATCCCGAGCAATTACCTAGTTCTAATTATGGAATACACTCTACAAGTATAGAGTTACCTAAAAAATTAACCACAATACCGGGAACATCGGAAACACCCGGTTTATACGTTGGTCCCGATGCATCCCTTCACTTCACCCGAGCAGGCACAAAACCAAAAATTAAACTTTTTGGTGGGGATTCCAAATCTATAGACCCATCTATTGATTTTATAGGATTAAAAGGAATAGAACGGATCCCAGCGGGATTAAGCAAAGACTTAACAAAAGCTAATGCTTTCATGTTTTCGGGTGCGAAAAAAGGAGTAGGTTATACAACGGTAAAAATGGAACAGGGGCTTAAGGTCGGATCTAGGGAACGGGAATTAGTAATCCCCCCAGACACAGAGTTTTTAAAAACTCAATCAAAATACTTTACAAAATGGTCCGGTAAAAAGATGAGTGTAAATGTGTTTGAACCCGCCGAAGTTCCCACTATTCCAAGAGCGATAAACAAGATTAACAGGCATTCACCAAAAAAGAATAACTATAAGGCAAGTGATATAGGAAGTTCTTACCTGAAAGAACCAGAGTATACAATAGTCACACCTTCAAAAATCAGGAACTCTGCACTTTCCCGAATTATAGAAGAACCATCTATACCAAAATCCCTTTTGTCTGTACCATCCATTCCAAAGGGTGGGCTATCATCCAAATTAAGGGACATAATCGGCAGTGAATCAACAATAAAAAACATAACTGAAATTCCGAATTATTCGACTTTCTTCGGCAGTAGTAAAAAATCGGTATTATCTACTTCGCAGGCAGGGGCGAAGGGTGTTTATGACATTTTAATACCCGGTATACCCATGCAAAAAAAGAAACTTCCTATTAAAACCGCCCCGAAATTGAGATATGGGCAAAACAAGAAGGAAAAAGGCGATCCTTTAATGTGGAAATATGGAAGATTAACAAACAATTGGAAAAACCCATTAACAATTAATTTTAAATATTGATGTGTGGGTTTTAGGGTATATTGGTCCATACCCCAAGTCTTTTTATTTCGGCTACGGGCTTTATTTTGGCTTATTTAAGGCATTTCTTTGATAGAGTCTTAACACCCTTACAGATACTTGTAACAAACAAAGTTATGCATACAGCCCATATAATCCCCGCCAAAATGTAATATAAAGGGTGTATGTCTGAGGTTACAAATACTCCCGAAATCCCACCTACAACCCCACCAACTAACAATATATATTTATTCATATCTTTTAAACCTCCTATAAATCTGTTGGAATCAAAGTTATGTAATCTTCTCCCTTTACAGAGATTTTCTTTAATTTTATTTCCTGTCCTTTTTTCCATCCTTCAAGATCAACTATTTGTTTTGGGATGGTCAAAAAATACTGGTTGTTCGATTTCTGCAATTTTGGCATAATTACACCACAATAATTTTATTACTAATTTTAATAATAAAATTATTAGTATTTATGCCTTACTACAAATTACAAACTTGTTAGGAAAAGATATATTACCAGATATGCATGTTTACTTATCAATATATTTTTTCTTGGATGCAACTGTAAAATATATTTCGCTTTTTACAATTGTAAGGGAATGTATTTGAATACTTAAGTTCATTGTAAGTACATATATTAGAGGTATTTAATGAATTCTGACCATAAAAATGATGATGGCTATGGAGACCAGCTGGATGGAATCGCATCAGATATGGACTCAAATGAAACTGGTTTTGGTGTTAACCAAAACTTCAACAATTCAAAAATAAATGATGATCTTGATAACACGGGCAGTTTTAATAAGACACCATTTGATGTTTCTGAACCACCCTCCGGATCAGGGCGATCACAGCTACCGAATGATTCATATATTTCTGGCAAACGACTAAAATATCAATCCCAAAGTCCCGAAAAAAAAAGTCGAAGGGGTGGTCAGTACATAGCCATACTTGTGATTCTTTTGTTAATCATCAGCGTAAGCTTTGCTGCTATTTTCCAGACATTCGGAGGCAATCTGTATTCTACGCGTGATAAGGTTGCAGTAATCTATGTACAGGGTACCATGCTTACAGGCAGTATTCCGGGAGGTCTTGGTTATGTTACATCTGAGGAGGTATCTGACAATATCCGGAAGGCTTCTGAAGATGAGAATGTAAGGGCGATCGTCCTCAGGATAAACAGTCCGGGGGGTTCTCCCACAGCATCTGAAGAAATCGTGACGGAAATGAAAAAGGCACAGGAGGATGGTCTACCTATTATAGTATCCATGGGAGATGTAGCAGCAAGTGCCGCATACTACATCTCTGCACCTGCGGATGTTATTCTGGCAAGCCCCTCCACCATGACCGGCAGTATCGGTGTTATCTGGACTTTTCAGAACATGTCTAAATTTTATGAAGAAGAGGGTATAGAATTCCATATAGCAAAGTCAGGCGAGTTCAAGGACATGGGAGGCACTTGGAGAGGTCTGACAGATGAAGAGAAAAAATACGCTGATACGGTTATCATTGAGATATACGATAATTTTGTAGACGAGGTTGCAAGTGGCCGCAACATGAGCCGGAGTGAAGTCAAGGATATTGCTGACGGGCGTATCTATACTGGTGCTTCAGCAAAGAAGATAGGTCTTGTTGACGATTTTGGTAACTTGTATGATGCGATTGACCTTGCGGCAGAACTTGGTGGCATCGAGGGTGAACCAACTATCGTTTATATGAACAGGCCGTCACTTTCCAGCTTGCTTTTCGGTGCGGAGGCCGAATTTTCAGATCAATTAATGATCCGGTTTGTGAGTTATTTTGAAGAAAATCCCTTCGGAAAGATAATGGCTTAAAAGTCAGGATTTTTGGCTATGTAGATGTCCTCATTTAGCCAACTATTTCCTCAACAAGAGTAATATTATCAAGCATGAGTGCACAGCTCCATCCAAGGGGTATAGCCCATGCCGGTTGTCCGTTGAACCTGTCAACCTGTTCTGGTATCAGTCCGGCTTTTGTTGTTCCCTTTAACGCCCATTTTATGTATTCAAAAGCCCGATCAATCAATTGCTGTTGCTCAATTTTTGATCCATTTTTATCCTTAAGGGTTTTGGCAAGCATAAGGAGTGCCTTTGATAGCCACAGTGTTGTCACAATCCAGGGATTACCGCCGATGTATTTATCGTTCTCGTACCGCATGATCCCGAAATGGTTGTTAACTGAAACTCTAAGTTTCTCCTCGATTTCATTGATAAGAGAATATATCATTGCCCTCTCATTACGATTATATGGTGAAAGTAGATTGAATGGAACAAATGTCCCGAGTATGCTCGCATCCAGAGTGGGGTCCAGTTTATTATCAATAATTCCCTTTGCAAAATACCCCTCGCTCAACCATAATTTCTCTATTGTCTTCATTTTCACAAGTTCAGCACGCTCAAGCCAACGTCTTGCAAGTCCTGATTCTCCGTGATCTTCTGCAAGATGTGCAGCAGCGACGAGTCCACCATACACAGAAGCGTTTGTATAACTAAAAACACCATAATACGTTTCCCACAATTCCATACACGGTTCATGGAGTCCAGTAATGCATCGTTTCATCAGGTACTCGGCACCTCGTAGAACCGAAACCCATACATCTTCCAGAAAATCCGCTTTATTAAGTCCTTCAAGTTTACTGTAGTATATCTCAGTTGCATGGAGTGTTGAACCAGTCTCATCGATCTGGGTAGAGTAATCGAAATTCCCCCACGAAGGTGCTGTATTCCCATCAAGCCAGTATCGCTGGAACCATGAACCATCTGTAAGCTGGGTCATCCGGCACCATTTGAAAAACTTGTCACAATACTCCGGATACCCTGCATTTAGTAGGGAGATCACCACCTCGGCGCCGTCCCTGTTCCAGCAGAAACCATATCCTCCGCAGATCTCAAAGTTAGAATCAAACTCCGGGGCGGCAACAAACGAACCATGTTTAGGATCGTTCAGCAGGTTCAATGTGAGCAGTGAACGTTTATAAGCATCGAATAATTCCTGACGAAAATGCTTTTGGTCTTCAAGTCCGGATAGGTTCAAAACATTTTTTTTAGAAAGCCACATACCCCAGTACTCGTGTGTCCTATCAAAAATATTATCAACCGACTGTATTGTCAGTTCGCGCATTCTTTTGTACAACCGCGTTCTCTTCTGGGCAGCACAAAGAAATATTATAATTTCAACTGTAGTATCATCTTTGATATTAAGATCCCAGCCAACTGCAGTGTTAAGTTTGCCAATGTCCTCCTTGTTGTTCTGCAGTTTCCCATCTTCCATATCGTATTTGGCGTTAGTCCACCATATGGTATCCATTGCCTTGCCAACCTGCCAATCTTCAAAATCAGGTACACCTTTAATACCGATATAATAATCTTGCCAGTACTGGACAAGCAGCCGTTCCTTTGAATCGCAGAAACATGAGTTCTTTTTTTGCATGTCACCGACATTGAGACTGGAGTAATAAAAGAACTTGCCACGGAAACATTTGGTTGAGTTGAATATGAATTTTCGGATCAACACAGGAACATGTGGATGCACAAAATCAAGGAGTGATATCCTCAATCCTGAACTATGGGAAAGTATTGTTGTCACAATGTTCGTGTCTTCAATATAACTTTGATTGGAATGCCATTCATGACTATTTAACCATAGAAGCCTGCTCCCTGTATGGATACATGCCAGGGAATCCTCAACATGCTGGGCGTGGTCGCGTCTAGGGTAAAAAAACCCAAAGATCTCCCCTTTTATGCCCATTGTCACAAGTAGTCTTGGGTTTCCAAGAATTACATTTGGCTGTTTGATCAAGTAGTCTCCTCTCGCAAAATGTGTTCAATTTTTGCACCCTGCGGCGCTGGAGATATTATATGTTCGCATATGTCGTGTCCCATACTTTTGCATCTTACTTCCCTTACCTGCATGGGTCTTCCTAGAACCTCAGTCAAAAAACCGGCAAAATATCCACTCATGTACGCACAAACTGGCTGTTCCGCCTTCCCATATATCTCAGCAATAAACGAATCTCTGACAAATATCCGCCCGCTCAATGTTTCATAATCACAATTGATATCCAGAATTCCCCACCCGACTGTTATAAACAATTCTTTCAGGACATCTTTGAAATTGTACTTGTCGATGGCAATTATATTTTTAAAATATCTGGCAGCATGTGTGCCGCCGTTAAGACCACTGAGCATTAGCAGACCCTCAGATTGCGGAACAGTTTCGTTCAGTGTCCTTATTATATCCACAAAGGTTGTGGTGTGTGTGATCATCGCCCTCTCACCCAAAAGACTGAGTGGGAATTCTACGGATTGCATAATCTTGTTCTTCGAAATCCCGTAATCAACATCTAAAACAACGTCGAGTTTTTTGAGCTCCCTTACAAGTTTATCAACATCGATTTCTTTTCTGATTTTCGTAAAAATCACGTATTTCGATTTACCACCTTGCTCTGTACTGCTCAGGTATCCGGATCTAATATTTACTTCCATATCTGCTAGGAAGCCATTGATGTCTGCTTGTGAACCTATTGTGTCGCTATAACTTATCTTGAACCACACAACATTTGTCGCCTCATCACCGGTACAAAAAATGTAAAGGTCCCTAACCATTTAACCCACACCCACAAAGAAGCATCAAATAAGCTATCTCGCAGCCATGACATTAATCCATTTCGCTTAGAGTTTTAAACACCTTGGCTTTGAAATCCATAATCACTGCCATGTAGTTCACAGCCGCATCGAAAGGTGATGAATGTATACTGAAATACGAATGTACATCCCCGTCTCCCAGCCATTTGGTGCACATATAGTAGTAGTGGTCTGATGTTAAAAGATGTTTCCAGATATATATCAATTCATCGTCTTTTGTCTTTTTAACATAAGGCTCAAGAAGTTTAGCTTCTTCGAAACACCGCCTTTGCATATCATTTCCAAGCCATGCGCTCGTGTCACGTTCCATATCCGCCCATGAGACCGTAGAAAAGTCGCCAACGTCTATCTCCGCAACCGGTCGATACATCTCAACAACTTCAGAGGGTGTGTTAAAGGTAAGTTTCCTTTTTATAACCTCATCCGGAAAAGCACGCAGAAAATGATGGATCCCTGTATCTTCCCAGTGATGTTCTCCAAAGGTCTCATAGTCCATGAATATGTTTATTGTGTCCTCTTTCATTTCTGCTGCCCATGATGCCCATTTGTCAGCCGTAAGGGGGTATTCGTTCCACCACTTTGCTGAAAACCGGTATCCTATGTCATCACTGAGTTTGAAGTTTCTCATCAAAACAGCAATTTCACAGTTCATTGCTTTATATACGTAGTTCGGTGATCTCCAGCCAAGCAGATGTTCCACACCTTCTGCAAGTATTGCCCTGTACCCGAGTTCTGAAACGGTCTTAGCAATGCTATTGTTATAGAGAAGTTCTGTGTTTCGGAATACTCTGGGTTTTACTTTTAGCAGGTCAAAGAGCAGATCTCTGTGCTCGCGGATTTCTTCGATGAATTCGGTCCTGTCCTTAAATAATCCGGCAAGGGAATGGTAGTTAGTCTCATCCAGAAACTCAACACATCCCGAATCAGCCATCTGTTTAAAGGTGTCAATTACATCTTCACCCCACTGTTCACACTGGTTGAGAAGTGTTCCTGTGATTGAGACGCTGTATTTGAAATCACTTTTGTGTGAATCGATAGCATCCAGAAGTATATTGTTTGTGGGACGGTAACACTTGTTTGCGACTTTTTCGAAAATCTCGCGGTTCTTTGGTTCGTCAAAGTACCTGTTGAACCCACTGCTGTGGTCGGGCCAGAACCAGCGAAGCCTATAAGGCTGGTGAATTTGGAAGTACATGCATACGGATGTCACGTTCCAGCCTCCAGAACAGCCCGTCTGAAATCAGAAAGTATCGAAAAATTGTTGACCGCACGCTCGTATGCAAGCTGGAAATTGTTAGAGTTCATATCCAGCAGTATATCGCTTTGCTG
>JAFGOO010000219.1 GCA_016926455.1 Methanosarcinaceae archaeon
CTTCAACGAGCAGACCACATATTGAGTATATTGTGGAAATAATTTGTTGAGCGTGTATTTAGATAACGTTTTTCCTGATTCTTCATACGCTTGCTTTCGTTCTGCAAGTGTCCGGTTATACACCTGCCTGCATAACTCCAAGCTCCGCTCCATCTTTTCTCCTATATTTTGTTAGGATATATACGGAACTTGTGAGTCTTAAGCATAATTGGATATATAGCTCTATTTGCTTAAGAACGTTTTGCTGGTATTCAGTGTCAACTAAAAGGCGGGATAAGAGTCATCCCATGTCTAAAGAAAATGGGCTTTCTCTACCCCTGCACCACGTCATTCGTAAGCAAAAAGTTCATATGTGTAACAATTCATAAATTAATTTATGGGTATTCTCAGGGGACTGAACACACTTATTCTGTTATTCATAGCAATACTGATTGCCTATATCCATTATTTCACCGATTATCTAAGTGGGCACGGTCCGATATTGACAAAGGCTCTGCAGTCTGTCATTATTGTTCTGATATTCTATATTATAAAAAATTTTATAGAAGATGTTACAAAAACAAAGATACATGATGCCAAGGAAAGATATACATTCAGAAAAACTGTCTCAATAATTATTACAATTGTTGTTATTGCTTCTTTTTTTGTAATATGGTTTACTGAGACTACACAACTGATCATAGCTTATGGCATCTTAAGCGCAGGTATTGCCATAGCCCTTCAGGACCTATTGAAAAGTTTAGCAGGGGGTTTTGTCATTTTTTTCTCTCGTCCATTCAGGGCAGGAGATAGGATAGAGGTGGAGGGGGTTATCGGTGATGTGCTTGACATAAGAAATTTCAGTACTACTATAATGGAGATTGGAGAATGGGTCGATGGAGATCAGTACACAGGTAGGATAATTCAAATACCAAATAGCTTTATTTTAAACCAGAGTGTTAAGAACTATACAAAGGATTTCCTGTTCATCTGGGACGAAGTGCGGATTATGCTGGTATATGGTAGTAAATGGAAAAAGGCAGAGGATATTGCACTTAAGATCTCAAAAGAGATTACAAATGATCTTGAGATGTCTGCAAAAAAAGAACTTGTAAATATGGGCGATAAATATTTCATTACCTCATATGATGTTGAAACCAGAATATACACGAAAATCACAGATAACGGGTTGGACATGCGCCTGAGATATGTTGTGGATCCGCGTCAGCGCAGGACTACCAAAAAATTACTGGTTCAGAAACTGCTTTATGCCTTTGATCAAGAGGAAAATATTGAGGTGGGAAGTATAACAAGTGTTGAAATCTTGGATTCTTCAAAAATAAAAGTATCTGGATTAGTTGAAATCGAACAGGTAAATGAAACCCAAAGTACAAAATAATTTAGCCCCTTTTTAGATACTTCATTCAAACAAGGTTTTTAAATCCTTTTTTTTATGATGTCGAGATTTACCAACTTTGTAGTTAAAAGACCACCTTTTTCAAACGGTGGATGAATTAAGTCCCCTATTTGAAGTACCTTCTTTGTATTTCTTAATTGCTAAATTTGGTAAACCTTTCCATGCCCCGGACAAATTGTTAGTTTTGATTTTCTATTTTTTTTTTCTTCCATCAACCATTCTTTTAGATATTCCATTTCTTTTTTGAATACTGTACTGTTCAAGTTGGTTGACGTCATGAGAAACCTAGGCCTGTTGAGATTGACGATTTCATCATTTGAAAGGCTTGAAACATCGAGGAGGTAATCACCGGAAATAAATATTCCTAGACCAGAACAGAAGAAGAAAACATTTCCCTTGATATGACCTGAGAGTGATTCAATGACCTCAAAAGTATACTTTCCTAGTTCAAACCGGTCAATTACATTAAAATGCCCGATTTTCCTTATTGTGTTAGTTGAAAAGGTCGTTATTTCCTTACCAGGAGGAGTGATTTCCGTGAATTGGTTGATTAATCTAGTAAAGTGAAGGTTTAGGGGAGAGTGTCTGCTCCTGATTCCCCATGAACGGTCACCGCTTTTAAAGATTTGAATGCTGTCTGGATGGGCATGGATATGGGTACCGAACTCCCTTTCAAAGAGACCTGACTGTCCGGCATGATCAGCATCTGCATGAGTGAGATAAATGTCGGTGATATGCTCGGGCGCAAACCCTTCGCTTTTCAGGAGACTCACAAAATCTTTAAAGTATATACCATATCCACAATCAAAAAGAACTGTTTTCCCATCCACCTTCATAAGATATATATTCCCCCCGGTAGGCATCTTCCAGCCAATGAAAGTAAGATCATCTGACTCTATCACTTTCATTTTGAGGGGTTTAAATCGGTGTCCGGTCCTGGCTATAGAGGTCGATGCCAGTGCTAGGATTTGAGCATAGACGTCTCCTTTTTCAAGATCTTCTCCCGCCTCCTGACTGAAAGAGATGAGTTTTCTGGATACTTCTTCTGTGGAGCGAATAATCTTTTTGATTTCTTCGGCATCGGATGGTTCCAGCAGATGGTTTAATCTCATGAAAAACCGTTCATTGAGCTTAAGTCCAATGATTTCGTGAATCTGGGATGCATCCTTCCCGTCGTAAAGTACCTTGTAGTAATAATCCCTTTCATTCATCTCCTTTAGAATCGATCTTACGTCCTTAGGATTGGGTGTTGCCAGCACAATTTGTGCTGAATGAGGGTCTTTATCTTCATCGTAAAGCATATAGATCACGTTTGCACCGTGTTCTGACAAAAGCTTTGAATAGGCTCCAAGAGTTCCGGGCTTATTTTCAAGACGCACCTTGACATTAAGGATACTTTCCGGGTCGGTGATATTCTGATGGATTCCAAGAGTCATTTTATCCTCAAAATAGTCTTTCTCTGTGAACAGATCAATGAGGCTTCGAAGGTCTACTTCCCTTTTTCCAACAATTTCCAGCAGGACCACTTCCGGGTGTTCGGACCGGTTATAGTAAAACCGCACTATGTTAGCTTTCCACTGTCCTACCATCACGGACAGGGCAGCCAGTTCACCTGGTCGGTCCGGTAGAAGTATACAGCACTTTAGCAAAAAAAGATACTCATCCGGCCCGGAGAGTAATTTATAGAGTCTGGCTGTGTCTTTATGAGTCATAACTACTCCTTTACAATCATATTTTTATGTTGGTTACTTAATGAGACTTCGAATTGGAAGAAACTATTTCTGGTTTGTTGAATGCAGAGAATTTTTTTTCATCATGAAAACCTTTTTGCTTTTTCATAATCTTTTCTCTGCAAAGCAATTAATCTAATTTCTATGACTTGGTGTGTACCATGTGAACTACTCCACGCTTAGGCATGGAGCTTCTTGCTTCATTCTTTGAACCATCGTTCACAAGTCCACAAGCCCTTCAACTCGTTCCGAAGGTGTCAAACGGTTATTAGATTTTGATTTTGGAGTGCAAACTTCTTGATGTTGATTGCAGCATTGATATCCCTATC
>JAFGOO010000220.1 GCA_016926455.1 Methanosarcinaceae archaeon
CCACTAAGACACTAAGTCACTAAGTTTAGTATTTTATTCATTTACAACAATATAAAAATAAGTTCTTTGTGTCTTCGTGACTTTGTGACTTCGTGGCTAATAATTGTTGTTCTTTGTGTCCCCGGCATTGAGTGGCAAATATCGAATAGCATTATCGGTTTTTTTACCGTTAAATTATAATTATCTGTATATTTACCGATAAATTGATATATGCAAAAAAATTCTGCCACTATATCTGCAGATGTAATCTCATATACATCCTTATTGGAGGATGAAAAGAGACAATTAGAGTCGGGTATTAAAGAATTTCTCTACTATTTATCTGAAAAATACAGTAAAAGCTCTTTTTATGGAAGAATAGTGCAGGGCGATTATATTGAATGTGCATTAGAATCTCCGGAATACGCCTTGAGAATAGCATTGTTGTTAAAAACATTGGTCAAATCTTTCTATTTTAACAATTCTAAAGACAAGCGTCTTAAGTATTTTAATGAACATGGCATTAGACTGGCCGTTGCCATAGCTCCATTGAACAGGCTGGATCCAAAAAAGGGAATCATTGATGGTGAGGCTATCTATTTGTCAGGACGTACCATAAAAAACCTTTCCACATCAGATAAACAAAAAATAATTATTAAGAACACTATGTTCTTTTGCATGAAGGAAGACATTTTAAAGCATCAATTTGATACCATATTTACCTTGCTTGATACTATTATTTCCAGATGCTCCCCCAAACAGTGCGAAATTATTCATTATAAGCTAAAAGGATTCAGCGAAAAAGACATCTCCAAACATTTAAAAAAATATCAATCTACCATAAGTCAACATTCAACTGCTGCAGGCTGGCTTTCTATTGAAAAATCAGTTAATTATTTTGAAAATACATTTAAACAATGATCTTTCAATTACTTATACTACAGTTTATTGCTCATTTACTGTCTGATTTCCATTTTCAACCCCAACGTTGGTGCAACACTAAAGATACAAATGTCCTTACAAGGTATCATTTTTATCACCTGATAATTGTATTTATCACCAGCTATGTGTTATCATTTGACCCTAGTTTTTGGAAAGCTGCTGTAATTTTAACACTGATTCATTTCTTTATTGATATTCTTAAAAGCTATATTTTAGTAAATACCCGGTTCAAAAACCTTTTCTTTTATGACCAAGTGCTTCATTTGGTAACTATTGCAGGAATTACATGGCTATATTATTACCACCATGGCATAACCTTTCTTTTTGATTTGGAGATCAGAACACTCTCTATAGTTGCCGGCTTTATTCTCTGCTCCAAACCTGCCAATGTAACCATCAAGTTTATACTAATGGCATTTTCTATTGAAACTCCGGCAGATGATAAGAAGAATGGAGAAAAAAGCCTTCCAAATGCAGGCAAATTAATTGGAATTTCAGAACGCTTTTTTGCCTTAGCATTAATTTTGCTTGGACAGTATGAAGCAGTCGGGCTTATTATTGCTGCGAAATCCATATTAAGATTCAACTCTACACAAAAAAGTGAATATGTTTTAATTGGAACTTTATTAAGTTTTGGAATCGCTTCCTTCTCAGGAATCTTAATTAATTTGATTAAATAACGGCTCTAATACCGATAATATCTATTTATCGGTTATTTTGCCGATATTTTTTGCTGCCCTATAATTGTAATCACTCAACCCGTGCAGCGTGCTGTTGCTCCTGTTCACCTTTACCGAAGTGGTGCAGTTGTGGGTGCCGGCACGGGCGTTTAACCCGTTGGATTTAAAATCCCTGCGGCAAGCAAGTCAGTATTATTTATTACAATTTTGGATTTTGATTCCGATATTGTAAAATTGTAGTAGGATTTCCAGCAACGCAGCAACGGAATTGAAGTTTTTCCATGGAAAAGGGCAGGCGAACTTTGAATGCTATCTGATTTTTGTGATAGTATTTCAGGCACACCATTCCCAAGAGCCTAAACCATAAAAAGCCACCTGCATTGCAACAACGATTGCGGAGCAAAATTACAAATACTAAATTGAGACGACCTGCTGTTTGAGCCTGCCTGCGCTGTCGCTCCGGCAGTCAGCCTGATTTTTTCATTTCCTTATTCTTTAGTACTTTCGTGTCTTTGTGCCCCCGCCTGCCGTCGGGCAGGTTCGTGGTGGTTATATTTGTTTTTTCCTATAACCAAAAACGAATTACTTTGTACCAAAAGCTATACAAATCAATATTCTGGTTCGGCTACACAGCTGCGTTACTGGTAGCCTTTCTCCCCATTGCCGGTGACCTTTCCAAAACCAAAGTTCACACCTTTTTATTCGAAATCCGCCTCGACCACCTGCTGCACTTTGGTGCGTATTTGCTGATCTGCCTCTTCTACCTGGCCGGTATAAAACTCGGCTATAGGCTTTTCAACACAAGATCCTTTTTGAAGTTTATTTTTGCCGTATTGCTCCTGGCCACCATTACCGAGCTGGTACAGCTGTGGGTGCCGGCGCGGAGCTTTAATCCGTTTGATTTACTGGCGAATGTGGCGGGAGTGGCGGCGGGAA
>JAFGOO010000221.1 GCA_016926455.1 Methanosarcinaceae archaeon
AAAGGTTGTCTAACAGGTACTTTCATTATTTGTGCCTGTTATTCGAAGAATTTCATATGCGTTTTACAGCAATTTAGTGACGCTATCCGGAAAACGAAATTTATAGCCTTCTGAGCAAATACAATCATGATAATTTCAGTTCGTTTGTGCTTGAAATATTGAATGATCTATGCCCAAAAAGAAAAAGAGGTTCAAGAAGCATCATTATTGATAGTACGGATATAAACCTCAACCTTAACTGGCATGCGAAAAAGATTACCAAGAAAAGTCTTGAAGACAAAGAGTACAAATGGGGCCATTCAACACACAGGGGATTCTTTATTGGCATGAAACTTACTCTTGCTCTTGAATATCCAACATTGAAACCATTGGCATTTCTTATTAATGAAGCAAATGTACCGGAATCTAAGATCTACCCGAAGATTCTTGCAGAGCTAAAAAGAAGAAGGATAATAAAACCAGGAGACATTTTATTCGCTGACAGAGGATACTATTCCTATGGAAATTACGTAATATCAGTAAGGGAATTCAAAATAGTTCCTTTGATATTTCCAAGGAAAAACTGTAATTTCAATAAGCTTTTCAATATGATGACATACCCATTGAAAATATTTGACTCAAAGAGAGATACAAAACAACAAATAATGATCTATAAAAAAATAATCGCCAAATTCAAGGAGCTAATTGGCGATTGGAAAAAATTCAGGTCAGTGAGATCGATCATTGAAGATGTGTTCAAATTAGCGAAAAAAGCATACTCTATGGAGAATTTGCACCGATATACGAAGAGATCTGTTCAAAAATACTGTTCTTTAGCTGTACTTTTAGTGGGGGCGACCATAAATCTTGGCATCAGAGAAAAGAAGCATTTACAAGCCTTCTCTGAATGAAAAGTCTACAAGGGGGCTAAAACACTTGACCCGAATGTTAATCGGAATAGGTTAATGGACCAGTGGAGGGCTTAAACGATCACGAATGAATACCCATTATTTCATTGAGTGGAGCGGTCACCCTCTTGAGAAACCTCTCTTGATTCATCAATCAAAAAGTTTTTCTACTTCTTTGTTTGCTGATTGCAAAGTAAAAATAACCACTCTGTCCCCTTCCTCTATAATATAGTCACCCCTAGGAACAACAATATTACCATTATGAACGACCATACTTACAATAGAACCCGGCGGGAAATTGACTTTTTTCAGCGGTTTCCCTACAACTTTCGAGTTCTTGGAAGCCGTATATTCAACAATCTCAGCTTTTTCGCCTTCGATAGTCGTAACAGTTTCTATCCCCTGTCCCATCGTGAATTTTAGAACTTCGTTCACAGTAGTTTGACTGGGACTTACAGCACTGTCCACACCAACCATCTCAAAAAGAGAAACATAATCAGAACGATCAACTCTGGTAATTACTTTCTTTGCTCCAAGTTGTTTGGCTATAAGTGCACAAAGAAGGTTCTTTTCATCATTGTTGGTTACAGCGATAACAACGTCCATGTCTCCAACGCCTTCCTCTTTGAGAAGATTGATATCGGTACCATCCCCATTAAGCACAAAAGAATGAGGTATTTCTTCTGCGATTTGCAATGAACGTTCTTTGTCAGCCTCAATGACCTTTAAGTCGAACTCACCCATAGACACGAGTTTTGCAATATAGAAGCCTACATTTCCCCCTCCAATTATCATCACATTGGTTTGTTTGCCCGCCTTTTCACCGAAAATGTCGCGAACTTCTTTTATAGCAACGGGTTTTCCTATGACGACAATATGATCGTTCTCCTGGATGGTGTCCTGCCCGTGGGGGATGATCACCTCTGCACCTCTGAAAATTGCACTAACTATACAACAGTTAGCTAGATTAAGTTCCTGGATGTTTTTTCCAATTATTTGGCTATCCTCGGTTATGGAAAACTCCATCATCTGCACTTTACTTTCGGCAAAATACTCAGCGCCTATGGCGTAAGGGATTGCTAAAATCTTGGAAATTTCCGTGGCAAGTGTAAGTTCGGGACATATCATAGTATCTATGCCTATCTGCGAACGTTTAGCAATAGGTTTGTCAATATAATCCGGGTTACTTACTCTTGCAACTGTGTTCACATGCCTTTCATCTTTAACTAGAAGTTTTGATGTCATACATGCAACAATGTTTACCTCATCTGAACCCGTAACCGCAACAAGAAGGTCAGTATTATCAATAACGGTGCTTAGAATAGAAACGTCGACGCCGTTTCCATGTATAACTTGAACATCGAGTTGATCAACACGTTCACATGCTTCTTTACTCTGGTCGATGACCACGACATCATTTGCTTGGTGAAGTGCTTTTGCAATATGATAACCGACCTCACCGGCTCCGATAATGACAATTTTCATATTATCCCTTGATAGTGTCACTAAATTGGTGTGAAATATGATTAGTCCTGTATCTATTACAGAATTTGAAGAAACTGACAGGTGGTACAAGACTATGAATCTCTACGACTTAATCTTAGATTATCTTAACGATAGTAATGGTTCGATAAAACAGCTCATAACCTGGTTCCTGAACGAAATTATGGAGCAAGAGGCGGTAGAACAATCCGGAGCTGGCAAATACGAAAGGACCGCATCAAGGAAAACTCAGAGGAATGGTTATCGTGAGAGGTCCCTCACTACCAGACATGGAGAACTTAATCTTCTAAAACCTCAACTAAGGGATTTTGCATTCAAGACAAAA
>JAFGOO010000028.1 GCA_016926455.1 Methanosarcinaceae archaeon
ATAGAGAACATACTAATGCTGTGTTGGGATATTACGCCTCTCATCCCCCATCTTACGAAAGGGGACTTCTCGGCTTAAAAGTTAAATCAAAAGCATCTTTCTTGACAACCGTCCACGTTCGCTGTAAGAAAAGAGGTCTTTTGGATGTTTGAGTATGTCAGATGGTGTAGTTCTGTAGAGGAACTTGCTTTGGAGAGGTACTCAAATGTGAAATTGAGAGTACGCAGATACTCAGAAAAGAAAATGTCAACTAAATCTCCTGTTTCCTGAGAGTCAAAATTAAACAGTTGAGATGTCTTTCTCACAATCACACCATATTAAAATATGTATTAAATAATATTTTAAATGCCCCAAAATAAATAATAAGAGGTTAAAAGGTACAATTCATCCACTTATTGAAATGAGTGACATCCTTGCAAAGAGAATTATAAATGAATTAGGTTGGTAGATATACGGTAATTAGGACTTTCTGATATTACTATAATACATGCACTCGTCACTGGAAAACAGCGGCATCTCAACTGCCCCATCGATGATGTTCACGGGTGCACCCCTAACGAGCACACAGGGTACACCCTCTCCTCCCTCGCCCATGAGCACTTGGGATGCTGAGACAAGATTATCTGCAACCGCCTTATGTGTAATGTGAAGGATCTTACCGTAAAGGTCCCGAGAGCCCCTTGCATCCTCTACAGGCATGATACCGGAAGTTCCCAGTGCGATACCCGTACATCCGAGCCGCATGGGTTGGGTCCGACTGTCTCCGATAATCACTCCTACGCGGCAGGAATACCGTTTCTCGATGCCGGCACGGATGATTGCTGCACTTTTCTGAGAATCTTCCGGAAGGAGCACCACATAACCATCCGGTGCATTGGAACTGTCAATTCCGGCATTGGGGGATAACGTCCCTTTCGTTATCGTGAGTGCTGCACCTGGAACACCTCCGAATATCTCATCGCATTCCTTAAGAATAAGTTCCATCTCCCGGGCGTCAAGTTCATATTTCACGGCAAGATCTTCTGCCTCGTCGCTGGGTTTGACATCATCAAGCCGCACCAGACGTCCTTCTGATGTTGCAACAGCAGATTCTGCCAAGACCAGAATATCAGCATCCATAGGTTCAAAACCTGCCTTTTCAAATGCCTCTTCCAGAACCGCTATAATATCGTCACCGGGTTTGATGATCGAAGTTCGTATTCCAAATAAATGCATGGCAGAAAAGCCTGATTCCATATCACTCACACAGAAAAATAATTGGTCATAATTTATATCGTAAATAACTAAGGTTTACCGGCTTGATATGGGGTTGTTATACCCTAGGAGATAAACCCGCCATCTCAAGTAATTTACATGTATTTAAGTGTTTTCCGATGGGCATCAGGTGAACCCCACGGCATAGTTTTTGAATCTCCCTTATAGTCTCGGAAGCTATTATAAGACCCTCATGTACAGGGTTATCTGCATATTCCATTCGAGCGATCATTTCATCCCCGACCTTCACACCCGGAATATTTTCGTTCATAAAACATGCCATTCTTACAGATTTCAGGGGAATAATACCTGCAATGATAGGTACCTCCAAATGTGCAACAGAAGCCATGAAATTCTCAAATTGTCCTACATCATAGACCGCTTGTGTCTGAATAAAATCAACCCCCATTCTGAACTTTTTATTAAGTTTCATTATTTGCATAATCTGCGTTGGATCTGTGTTGGATACTGCACCCACCACGAATTCAGGTGCACCATCTAGCTCGTTCCCAACAAGATCAAATCCTCTTTGCATTTTCTGGACCATTGAAAGGAGCTGGACCGAATCGAGATCATAAACAGGTTTTGCACCAGGCTGGTCCCCGCATGTGGTGTGGTCTCCAGTCATGATGCAGATATTCTTAATTCCAAGCGCTGCTGCCCCCAAAAGATCAGATTGAAGAGCCAGACGGTTCCGGTCCCTGCATGTTATCTGCATAATCGGTTCATGCCCGTTATCGACCAGCAGTTTACCAAGTGCAATAGGACTCATACGCATAACCGACCTCTGATTGTCCGTGACGTTCAGTGCGTCAGTCCAGCCTTGAAGAATCATCGCGTCTGCAAGAGCACTAGCAGTGTTCGTACCCTTGGGAGGGTTGATCTCTGCGGTCACGACGAACTTGTCAGATTTGAGTTTTACCTGGAAAAGTGAAGACATTGTGACAATATATGTAAGTTTTGAGTATTAAAGACATCGAAATGATATACAGGCAATTAAAGGAATATTTATAATACAGTGACCCAAATACTGAGTATATAGGAGTAGGATTAAGTTACGCTCCATAGGGGGTTATGATCTATGTCAATTGTTGCGGTATCTGATGTACATCTTGGAATGAAAGGAGCAAATAATCAGAAGTTCATTGATTTTCTAGAATCGCTGGATTTTGAAAAAATTAGTGATTTTGTTCTTTTAGGAGATATAATCGATATATGGAGACGTGATTTCACAAAAGCGGTCATTGAGTGTTCCAAACCACTGACACTGTTGAATGATCTGATCGATGATACAAAAATTCATTATGTAGTTGGGAATCATGACTATTACCTGCTACGTCTTTTCGAATTACATGGTAAAAACTTTCCTTTTGAAGTTAAAAAATCAACTGTAATTAGTAGCAAATCTCAAGAATTCTTTTTCTTTCATGGCTACCAGCTTGA
>JAFGOO010000222.1 GCA_016926455.1 Methanosarcinaceae archaeon
ATCATGAGTTCTTCTTTTGGCATGAACTGACGTGTAAGCATCAGTATCATAATGGCTGCGATTATACCCCACAAAAGCTGACCAACATAGAATGAGTACATCACAATTCCAAAAACGAACAGCATCATTAGCATGTTGCGGGCTTGGGACTTCTTTCTTGCCTCCAGCTTGTGGGCCATGACAATCTCCCTACCCTTTCCAGCAGGTACCTCTCTTATCTTTGGATTATTCAGGTCTTCCATATTCGGATATGCCAAAATATCCTTCAATTCTTCTTTTGGGAGGAGTTCTGCCATAGCTTTTGCAAGTAATGATTTTCCTGTGCCTGGAGTACCGATCATCATTACATGCCGCCTCTGGCTTGCCGCTTTTTTGACAACTTCCACCGCATGATCCTGACCAATGACCTGATCTATAATCAATTCAGGTACATCTATCTTTGCTGTTGTATCAACATTAATATCATCTGGCAAGGTTACTTTATTAGCAGTAATCTCATTTTCCATGGTTCACTCTCATAACTAGATAATGGGTACTCAAAAGTCTACTGTTTCATATATACTTGACGCTTTTATAGTTGTTGTTTATCCCATATCCTATATTAATCTATTTGTATTAATATTAATAGAGCTATTTGAAAAAAGTAAGTAACTACATTTGCTGCATTGAAAAGAAATATTAACATGTAGATTCAATACTTGGTGTTGAAAAATATGAAACTGGCTATTTTTGTTGTGCTTGCACTGATAATATCCTTTGTATCGATGGCACTTCCAACATCTGCAGTTCCTGAAGAGGGGCAATACTTACATGTAAAGCAGATGGAAGTGGAGTTTGACAGGACAGATGCAATGGTCACAATATCCTATAATCTCGATTTGTTTGCCGATATATACGCATTTATACTCGGTAGCCGAAATCTTGAACCTACTTTCGAACAGATATTTTTCGATTTTGAGAACGTTGCAGTGACTGAGATTGGACGGAACCACGCAGTAATCATGCTTACAGATGTTTCAAGGCAAAATGATGATTATTACCTTCACGATCAACATCGACTTGGAATAATGGTTGAGTCACTTATACTTGTGTATCCTGATGGCTCCATCAAAAACATCCAACACATAAACACTATACCAAATACATTTTTCAAACAAGTATAGGAATAAGAGCAACAGTTTTCGTTCTTGTCACAAAAAGGATAAATGCAGTCCAATATGGGATATATTTTTTAACCTTCAGTATACATTGCTTTTCTAATGGGAAACTACAAATTGAAATGCCTCGATTGCGGAAGTGAATATAAAAGTGACTATAGGCTAAAATGCGATAATGATGATTCATTTCTGCGTGCTGAATATCAGACAACTCGGCTTGAGCTAAAAAATGTACTTGGTATGGGGAAGTTCCACGACTGGCTTCCAATCAAAAAGATCTTGACCACGGATGCTGCACCGATCACCTATCAAAGTGAAGAACTTGCACGTGAACTCGGGTTAAAGAGCCTGTATATCGGTTTTAGCGGTTACTGGCCTGAGAGGGGGGGTCTTATAAAAACATGCAGTTTCAAGGAACTTGAGGCCCATCCTACAATGCAGCGGTTAACAGAGTCCGGCAAGCTGGCAATCGTAATCGCTTCAGCTGGAAATACCTCACGTTCTTTTGCCCATGTGTCGGCAATGACAGGGATCGATGTGTATCTAGTTGTTCCGCACTTCGGACTGCCCAGTATGTGGCTTCCAGAAGAACCTACAGACTCCATTCACCTGATAAGTATGGATAAAAGTAACGATTACACCGATGCCATCAACCTTGCCGAGAGAATCGCAAAACTTCCGGGCATGGTGTCGGAAGGTGGTGCGCGGAATGTTGCAAGGCGGGACGGTATGGGAACCGTCATGCTGGATGCGGCGATTACGATTAAGCGTATCCCTGACCACTATTTTCAGGCAGTTGGAAGCGGCACTGGTGCCATTGCAGCATGGGAAGCTGGAATCCGCCTGCATGCAGACGGGCGTTTCGGGAATCACCTTCCAAAACTCCAACTTGCTCAGAACCTGCCTTTTTTACCGATGACAAATGCCTGGAATGCGAAAAGGCGCGAAATCATCCCTGAAATAGATATGCAGGACCCAAAAAAACAGATAGATGAGATATACGCCAAAGTGCTCTCAAACAGGTCACCACCGTATTCGGTTACAGGTGGTCTTTACGATGCCCTGACAGCCACCAGTGGATTGATGTATGCCATAACAAACCAAGAAGCTAAAGAAGCACAGACGTTGTTTGAATCACTCGAAGGAATAGACATCCTTCCTCCCTCAGCAGTTGCTGTTGCCTCACTTCTCAAGGCTGTGGATTTGGATAGAATACAACCCGATGAAGTGGTTTTGCTTAACATTGCAGGCGGTGGTACCGAACGGCTCAAAGAGGATTATACACTTTCTAGAATCAAACCGATCACAAATGTAGAGAATCCGGATGTGCCACTTGAAGATCTAATCAGGGCTTGCAAGCACTGAGGATTATTTGATATTGATGAGAGCACTTGAGGAAGATGAGAATAAATGATATCTCCTGAGGATACTATTATTGAAATTATGAAAAATAACGGTATAGATATGGTAGCTACACTTCCATGCGATCGTATCAAGAATCTTCTGCCGCTTATTACCAGTAATTTTCCTGAGATTCCACTTACACGGGAAGAGAACGGAATAGGTATTTGCGCCGGTGCATATATGGCAGGTGGGAAACCGATGATGGTCATCCAGAGTACGGGTCTTGGAAACATGATTAATGCACTGGAATCGCTGAATATTGCATGTCAAATACCGCTTCCAATATTTGCCAGCTGGCGCGGGGTCTACAATGAGAGGATAGAGGCACAAAAACCATTTGGTCAACATCTGCCTAGAATTCTCAAAAGTGCAGAGATCCAGTATACTATCGTCGATAAGCCTGATAAACTATACCTGCTAAATCACGGTATTCGGGATGCATATGAAAACTTGCGACCTCATGTTATTCTTTTTTCCCCGATGGTCTGGGAAGGCTCTTCTTGCAGGATCTGGGATGAGCAGGAACCTGTGGTTTTTAGGAAGCGTTCTTATGAATTTACGTTCAAGGGCAAAATTGCTGAACCAGAGATGATGAGATTTGATGCCATATCCACAATTGCACTGTTGCTTGATAAGGAAATAGTGGTCGCTAATATTGGCATACCCTGCAAGGAGCTGTATGCTGTGAGTGACCGCGACCTTAATTTCTACATGTTCGGATCAATGGGACTTGCATCTTCCATCGGACTTGGATTTGCTCTGATGTCAGAGCAGAGAGTGGTTGTGCTGGACGGTGACGGCAGTATTCTCATGAACCCGAATGCCCTCCTCGAAGCCGCACGTGCAAGTCCCTCAAACCTTACAATCGTTGCACTTGATAATGGTGCTTACGGGTCAACCGGTTCCCAAGAAACATTTACCGCCCGTTTTCTAGATATCGAACTGCTCGCACGAGGCTGCGGCATTGAGAACACTGTAAAGGTTAACACAAAGGAAGAACTTCTAAATGCATTTTTGGCTGCACAGGAGTCGGGAGAACTTACACTCATTCACGTGATAATTAAACCCGGAAATAAGGATTTCCCTAACATTCCGCTGACACCAGCCGAAATTACTTCAAGATTCATGAGAGCGGTCCAATGACTATGGAAAGATACGCTCTACAGGTTCTGTGATCTTGAAATCGCCCGAAAGTATCTTCTGTTTCAGTTCCTCGGCGGCTTTAAGAGCCCGGACGCGGTCGGACTGGCGGACTACAACCGGAATGTCTTTTTCGGTCTTTCCATCATTGTAGTGCAGGGTTCCGAGATTTGCACTGAATGAACGACCATCGCAAATTGAGACACACAACCCGCAGTTAAAGCATAACTTGGCATCATGGACTGCTATTGTCAAGCCACTGCATTTCACAGCACCCGTAGGGCATGTTCGTTCAACCTCGCACACACAGCATTTGATGCACCTATCAGGATTGTAGGTGACAGTTGTATCCGAACCTTCCCATACATCAGCATAAGTCGTCTCACACAACTTTACCCTTCCATTAACATCTACGATATCGAGTTTCAGCTCGCTGTCTAGCTTAATGATGGAATCGAGCAGGTTCTGGTTCAGGACAGGAACGGGCACTGCCCACGTATTGATGATTTCAGGTCCTGCCGATGTAATGAACCCGCCCATATATTCAGAAACCATGGACTTCATGTCCGCAAAACCGGAAAGGTTGGGCTTTTCAGGGCTGCTCCGAGTTCCAGTGCCTGCCACAAATCCCTCTGCCCCATTTATCAGTATCCTTGTCCCGATACCTATTGTTTCAAGTTTCGGGTCGTTCTTTATGGGGTTTAGCTCACCACAGCCGCAGAAAGTGGCTTCGCTCAAATTACCCTTAAACTGAGATGCGTGGAATATCGAAGATGTTGGTTCGTTTTTCGGATTTACAAATGCGAGATAGTTCTTAAAAGCATGTCTGGTTGCAAAGAGTCGTGCATGCGGAATTTGCTTGATAGTAGTGCGGGTTTCAAAGAAACGTCCTTCGAAGGTCTCAACTTTCACTACAACAGCCTTGCCTTCAGCGAGGTCTTTAAAAAGGTGCCCTCCCCCGTAGTTAGGATTTGATTTACTGTAGGCTGTACCGTTAACGATGATATCAACTATACCAATGCGTTCGTTTGGACAGGGTCCAACATGCGCTGGCACACCGTTCATCCATACATGCGATGCACGTATGAAGCTATCCGGCTCTGCGACTGGGAATGACAGGACAGCATACGTACCGCTCATTATTGCACGGGTTGCCGTAGTCACAACATCAACATCCTCAAAACGAACAATCTCGCCTGAGCGTACCCGATTACATATTTCGTCTGCGGTCAGGACAACAGCCTTGCCCTGCTTGATCTTCTCCTGAATCTGTGAAAATGTTCTTGTATTTTCAGACATATTGCCTAAAAGATATTGATAGACTAGTATTTGTTTGAACTACCACCTGTTAAAACTGGTGGCTTCCTGTTTCATTGCTAAACCCAAAGGTTCAATTCCAAAGGCATTTACCGTAGTCCTATGGCAAGATCAAGAATGTTTATAGCAGCATTATGGTCTCAATCTAATAAATACATATATATTCAGGCGAAATCCATTCGCAGACCCACGAATGTTTATATATGATTTATAGCATTATGTAATACATGGTAAAATCGGATGATCATACAACACTTTTTTCCACAAACCATGGTTTTATTGCTTTGAACAGCCCCGTTAAACTTAAAATACTGGATTTTTTAAAATGCGGTTCAAGATCATTCGATGAAGTAGTTAAATCTGCTGGCAAAGCAAAATCAACGATCTCAGTCCACCTTAACGACCTAAAATCTTGTGACCTTGTTGAAGAGCAAATTGATTCCACAGATAAACGTAAAAAAATGTATTTTTTGAACACTCAATCTATGGCTTGTTCCCAAAAGCCCATAGCTAATCATTATGATAATATCCTGCAAAAAGTGACATCTTCCACTGAAGATGAGTGCGATTTTCTAAAATACATTTTCTTGGCGGTGAAGTTCGGTTTTGAAGCACATGGGATTAACCTCCAACCAATCATAAAAACGATTGGATCAGACGTTGGCACATGCATATCTAGAAACTTTGAATCTAGTGATATGGATGGGGTGCTCAATGACATTACGACATTCTGGAAATCTCACAAACTTGGATATGTGTCAATCGTGGATACAGAGCCGTTGACGATTATCGTTGATGATTGTTTTGGATGCAAGTCCACGCCTCCTGTTGGTAAAACGCTTTGCTCGTTCGATGAAGGGCTTTTTGAAGGGATATTCTCTGGAAAATTAGGGCTTGAATTTAAAATGAAAGAAATGGAGTGCTACGGAACCGGTCATAATCACTGTTTGTTTGTGAGGCAGGATTAATCGATAGACTACTCTGATACAATATCAGCCAGACCCAATTACAACACCGATCTCCGATTTCAAGAGCGGGCCAATCTCTGCAACGATTCCAGGACCGTCCGTATTCTCACGGCAAACGATGGCATGTTCCATCACACCGATTCGCTCGATTCCGTATATGTCCCGTGAATGTCCTGTCTTTTTAATTACAGCTTTTAGTTCCGAGCGTGTCACTGAATTTGCTATAACCCTATCAGTACCTGATTTTTTCCATCTCCAGAAAAGATCAACCTGTTCTTTTGTGAAACGTGCCTTTTTCTTGCCATTGATCTCCACCGAGACCGGAAGGTGAGATATGATTCCGAAACGTGATGCAATCTGCCTAATCTGACCCATTCCAAGAGGCTTTAGTTCCTCAATAGAAATACTTACCAACGTTCCAACATTGACTAAAAGTGAATCATCGCTGATTGATTGAATATATCCCCTGTAAACGTTTCCAGAATCTACTTTTTCAACAGGTGAACCGTATCTGGAAAGCAATAAATTTGCAGAGAACTCTTCATCCTCTCCAGCAATATCAACACGTGCCCACTCGTTTTCGGTTGTTGAAACATGCGCGATTGCGTCCAGCTCTTTCAGTTCATTGTTGACCATTGCTTCGATGGAACGGATTGCACGCTCACGATTACCATATATGTGCAGAAGCAGTATTATTGTTTTCATGAACACCCCGAAAAAAGATTATTCAAAGCTATTGATTAAGAAGGTATTCAAAACGTCTGCGGATATCATTTAACGAGTTGACAACTGCAGATTCAATGGTATTTGGCGACGATCCGATTAAATTATCTATTATTTTGATATCACGACTGAAAGGTCCCAGTCTCCGGGCAATTGTATTCGAATCTGTACCACTATCAGATAGATCATTGTAGATGGTTTCAATCTTTGAACTTAGCTTGTCAATCCTATCCTGTATATGCCGACTTTCAGAATCGATTTCTGTTGTTATCGCTATATCTGGCTGTGAATCTTCCGGAACGGTTTCCTCATGTGTTACATCCCCTTTGAGTGTGATAATCAAGTTATTCAATGCCTCAACGACATCATATCCCAGTTCAGAAAGTTCCACATATTTTACACGCCCCTCCACAGTAAATTTGACCAGACCGTACTGTTCCATTTTAGACAGTATCTTGGTTGTGTGTGCAAACGTGGAATTGATCTCTTTTGTGATTACCGATGCATAGGTTTTTCCGAGTGCCCCGATTGTCAGGAGAGCAAGTGAAGGTTTTTCCTGTAAAAATAACTGTTCTGGATATTCTTCAGCCATTAGGAACGCCTTTAATGTATTATATCGATGCAGATTAGATGATATTATTAGATACTTTATTATATATTAATTTCTATACGAGTCGATTTAAGGATGCATCTGTATTAAATAATGCTCTGTGCTCACAGAGAGGAAAATGGAACTGCAATCCTTCAGTTCGAGTTGGACATCAATAGAGAAAAATATCCAAAACAATGTTAAAGGGACAAAGACGTGTGCATCGTTGTAAATTCATTTTTCTTTTAAAAGTTTATATAACTTGATCACCTTTCTAGCATTTTCTGAATCATCCGTATTAATCTTAATCTTATACCACCACTGATGACCGCCTTCTTCAATTGCACCAACTGAAACCATCCAGAATTCCCCTTTTATTGAGGCTAACCCATATTCGTCGCCGAACCATTCAATAACTTGCTTTTTTGCTTTATCGGTTTCTTCTAAGGCCAAATCGTGATATGTATTATCGTTCAAATATGTATCTAATAAACCAATTGTGTCTTCTATCCAAATATTATCATAGAACATATCAATCAAATTCAAATCTGAAAGATATCGTACACCCTCTTCTATATTTTTTAATTTGTCACCGGTCTGTTTGTCACCCTATAAAACCTCATAATTTCGCCTCCAAAACAGTACTGTTAAAATGATTGGTATTGTCAATGTTCTCAAACTTTGGATAATCTATTTTATATTTCCATAAGTTCGACTTTAAACTCCATGATTTTTAGAGTTTTATTTAACTCCAAAACCTTTGACTTTGTCCCCAAATAAAAAGAGCATATGATAAAAAATAAACTTTTCGCTCTAGATGTCTGTAACCGAGTTCTATAGAGATCTAAAGTCAAATCAGCTTTAAAAAACTTTCAATACCATTGTTTTTTTTCACAAATCTGTCAAATGAAAAAATAAAATATGTTCACCGAATCGATCTCATTATTTCTTTTATCTCAGCAACTCCTGCATCGGTTTTAAACGATGTTCCACTAAAATGCGTGCGTGACGCTCTGAAACCTGCCCCTTTAAGTGCATCCATCAATTGGTTCATTGTAGATGCCGAGATTCCCAGACTCTTGCAGATAACATGTTGGTCATAGAATGTCGGTATGTCGAGCTCCTCTTTACAAAGGGCAACTATTTTTTTTGCCTTTTCTTTCGTGTTCATAGGGCGTTTTTCTAGTTCAAGCAGGACTTCTTCGCAAAATCCAACCACATGCAACCGTCCAAGCCAGAGCGGTCCTGCGATTTTAGTTGTACTGCCACAGACTGGGCATTCCTTATTGATGTGTACAGCCAGTCCAAATTCCGGTTTCCTGAACCCGCAGGTTGGGCAATGAGAAATAAAACCCATGTTCCTGAGGGTTTTATCAGCCAATTTTGCACCATGTCCGATATGCAGGTAAATTCGGACGTAGTGACGTGTTGCATGGGACAAAAGCGGAATCATAGACTTATCGTGTTTTGCAAGTTCAAATGCAGCCTTTCCGAGAAGTATACGTACTCCCATCTCACTGTGATATTCATTGTTCAATGGAACAGCAGCATATTTCCTTATACCTGAATTAAGATGTGCACCGCAAAGAGGCGCTGTGTCCGTTGCCGTAATTTCAAGAAGGTGAACTACCGAGCGTGTTGCCGCATCCAAGAACGGTACTGGGGACCCAAAGGGGTCGAGATCGACGATATCGAACCTATTCCCGTGGAGCAAAACATTCCCATCCTTGCAGGAGGAAGTTGTGGTTTCTGAAAGGTTGTTCATTTCTATGTTCTGCACTATCAATTCGTATGCTTCTGTGCTCCAATCATTGAGCACTGCAGTGACACCAACCTCATTTGCGATTCTAAGCCCCCGGATGCCTGAGGCAGATAACACATCCACATAGGTCACATCCGAAGGCATGATGCTGTACTGGCTGATAATGCGATTAACAAAAACAGATGTTGCCGCAACGTTGATGTCGCGGTTAAGTTCCATTTCAAGATTGTAAAAAACAGGTGCATAAGAGGGTGGAAATGAAACACCCTCTGGTAGAATTGGAACCATAACCCGTGTCGCACCTTCTGTTACGGTTCTGGTGTTCATCTATATCCAATCGATTCAATATTATTTTACAATAACGGATCCACTCATTCTTTGCTCGAAACCAAGAACTGTGTAATTATAGGTTCCAGATTCTTCAAAGGTGTAAGTAAAAGTCCGCCTGTATCCGATAGCAATGTCTTCCCACAATCCGTCTTTGCTGACAAGAATAAACTGCCTTATAGGATCATTGAAGTTCATCCATACAACTGTATCGCCTTTATTAATCTCTACCTCAGAGGGTCTGGACAAAAAGTTCTCAAGTCGGATAGTCCACGTTTTTGGCTCAGGTGTTGGAGTTGCTTCTTCAGTTTCAGTTGCCATTTCGGTTGGAGTTTCCACTTCTGTAGGTGTTTCCACTTCTGTAGGTGTTTCCACTTCTGTAGGTGTTTCAGTTGCTATCTCTGTAGGTGTGGCTTCCGGTACATCCGGTTCTTGGTATCCCACACATCCCGCAAACAAAATTGATGCCAGTATTAAAAACAGAACAACAATTTTTATTCTCATATATCCTCCATATCCACAAACGTTTTTATTATTTAATAACATTATCGTTCGTGATTGATTTCACTATTGTACGACTCCCTCGAGACCAAATACTGCAATCTTTTCTTTAGGTTCTTTGACATCTTCTTCTTCTATTTCAGATTCTTGACTTTCTTCTGAAATTGTCTCTTCTTCTAGAATCTCTTCCTCAGTTCATTCCAATTCTTAGTGATTCCATTGGTTTTTCCACTCCATAATCTTAATGAAAAATTCATGGTGGTAAAATAAACTCTACTCCAAAACTGCTAATTTATAAAGATTTAATAATAAAAATTGCAATGAAATTATCAAAAAAAGGCTCTGTAGAAATCCTTATTTTAACAACAAATATAACCTTAACATATCTATCAAGGTTATATACTAATATTTTTAATTTTACTTCTTTTGCTTGATTCCAGTATTTCTATGACCTGATTTCTTCACCATATCTTCTTTTCAGAACAGAGAACATCGTTTATACCAGATTTCTGTTATGATATAGCTTTTCGTCAAACCCCCACATCATTTTTCTTTGGCTTCATATTTTGAAATATCTAGGAACCAGTATCCATTTCTCAATATCTTTTCACCATCAACTATAAGTAATCTCTTTTTAAAAAATGGTCCATCGATGACAAAAGTATGGAATTCACCATTTTCACCACATGGATCAATTGAGTAATTAATACTCTTTAAATCGCTTACAAAGTTCTTGTCAATTACCCGTCCAAGCCACTCTTCACTAAGTAAATCGGCTTTTACACTGACTACAATCGCCTCAAATCCTGCATCAATAAAATCTGTTATGATTTGCTCTGAATCATGATTCCAGAGGGGCAATAATAACTCAATTTTTAGATCATCACAAATCCTTTCAACCAGCTTTTTATGAGTTTCAATATGCCCGAATACAGCTCCTTTAATTTCAGTCCTATTTTCTTGTAGAGATCGTATCAATTTTTTAAATTCATGTTCATAGGAAATAAAATCAATTTGAATTATTGGAATTTCCATCGCTTCAGACTGCGCATAAAGCAAATCAGGATTAATTTCATGAGACCCCATTCTTTCTATTTGTCTAAAATTCAAAAGATATGTGACATCAAATCCTTCTGAAACAGCCTTGTAGCATGCAAAACAACCATCCTTTCCACCAGTCCATGAAACAACAACTTTGCCTTTTGTATCCCTAATTAAATTGCTATCGTTTGTCATTTTTTATCAACTTTTAAGTAAAAAGCCGCCATTTTCAATAATTGATTGAATTATGACTCCTAATTGAAAATAGCATCTATATATCTTAATTGATTCAGAAGATAGTTGTCCGTGTGTATCCTATAGAGAATTTTGATTAAACCAACACAAATGGCAATATTTAGTCTAATATGACCACATAATTAGTTCTCTTGTCTCTTCTTAGAACGGAGTATGCGACTTTCACCGCACTCCGCTCAATCATTCTACGATAATAAAACCGATTCCTTCAACCATTGATGGACCAGATTTTATGATTATAAAATACTTTTTCTGAAGATGGGGCCATAATTAGTGATGTTCATGGTAACCAGCTCAAGTACGTCCTTTTGTATCATTTCATAGATCGGTTTTAATTGTACCCGTACATACTTATCCTTTGAAGCAAATGTGCTAACAAGCGATGAGATCCATTTTGGATCTATAAATCGCTGCATTGTAAGTAAAGTCCGGATAGTGAAACGGGATGAATAAAGTCTGGGCTTTTTCGAGATACATCCACGTATCCAGTTCCGATATCGTAAAGCTCGGCTGCATGATAGCAACCTCTGGGTCGATGAGTATGCCTGTGTCAGCTGTCGTCAACAAAGTTCAGGATGATTTCACACCCATGGAATCGAACCAGAAAAGTTCAAAATACATAATCCAAACCCCACCATATCAATCATGATTACACTATTTAAAAAAATTGTCCTGAATGAAGGTAATAAGACCACCCTGCGATTGCAATAGCCCCAATAATAGCTAGCAGAACAAATGTATTTCTTGAAAGTGAAAAGAGTTCTTTAGATCCTGAAATCTTTATTAGGATAACCTTACTCAGTGTACTTATGATACTTGCAATTACTGCGGTTTCTGCTGCCGTTGTAAAGGATACGCTGCCATCAACTGCAAGTGTCGCCATCGATACTGTAACTGCTGCACTACTGACAATTCCTCCAAGTGCCATTGCATATACAGCTGTTGAACCTAGAATATCGTTTGCTGTTTTTGCTACAATCAGCAGCATCGTAAACCCTGCACCAAATTTAAATGCCGGACCCAGTGAAAAAGGGGATTTGATCTCAAGGGTTTCGTTCATTGCACCAAATGCTTTCCCCCTGGTAACCACGATTAAAGAGGAAACAATTATTATCATAAGCTGCGGAGGTAACATCAATAATGTAGTCCTGCCGGTGGGGTCCACGACCATTGATATTATAAGGTTCCTAAAAAGCATGGAAGTATTAGACAATAATATCCCTATGTAGGCGGCTTTAATCAATACTGGCCTTTTTTTTGACATTGAGGATAATGCAGATGTTGTTGCCTCACTGTTCACAAAGCCCCCCAGTAAGCCGGAATAGGAAATCCCGCTTCTTGTCCCAAATTTTTGTAATAATATGTAACTTACGAAACTAATGAATGCTACAATCACCACGATCAGAATTGCAGATTTCAGGTTTACCACGCCAAAAACGGGTTCATCCGGTACAATCGGATATAATATGAATACTACTATCAAAAACTGTACTGAATTCAGTATTTCTTCGTCCGATAGATGCTCTGCAAACTTGTGCATCCGTTGTTCTTCAACAAGCAGAAATGTCAGGACAACAGCACCCATAATCGCGAAAAGATAGTAATCCTCAGCAACCAGTATCCCTAGAAGAAATGTACAAAAAAGAGCTATCGTACTCGTCATTCCAGGTTGCCTGTAAACAATATTTTTCATATATGCAAGGATGGTACACAAAAGTACAAAAAAGAACGTCGTAAGCAGAAGGATTCCTGACCCCAACAATCCCGCTAAATACGCTGCGAACATGCCGGTGATGCACGCCAAGGCAAATGTCCTGACACCCGCAAATATTTCCTCTACATTCCTTCTATGCTCGCGTTCAATGCCTACCAAAATCCCAATCATCAGAGATAGGGCTAATTTCTGAAGAAAACCAGATAATAATTGGTCCGGCATAAACTCGTATATTCCGTTCGTGGTGTTTGGCCCCCGAATCACCAGGTAATAACTGCCTTAGGCGTCTATAAGTTTAACATCGATCTGAGTAGCCTCACCGTTCTTATCGATAGTGATCAATGCACCATGACCCTCGCATGCCATACCGGTGTTCACGACCACGGTTTTACCGATTTTCATAACGCCTCTTGCCTCATGAATATGTCCACAGACGATAAGGTCGACCTTTCCAACGAACTTTCTAATTGCTGTGCTTCCCACATGCCCGATTGGTATTTTATCCACTGTTCCAAAGGGTGGTGCATGGGTAAGTAGTACGATAGTGTTACCGGAAACTTCGACCTCTTTAAGCAAACGCTCCAAATTACTTTCGATCTCATTTTCCTCAAGTTCAAACGCGGTATTAAAAGGGGTTGGATTTGATCCACCAAGACCTATGAACGTGATGTCTCCAATACATTTTGAGTTGTTGTGAAGGTTGGTGGCTTTTGAAATATCCATTGTTCCAAGTATGGATCTCATGTCGCAGTTACCGGGAACTGCCATGACCGGTTTGTTAAATATATTGATTAATTCGACTGCTTTTTCTTCCGGTCCAAAGTCGGTGAGATCCCCTGCAATCAATACTAGATCGATATCTCCTGCCTCCTTCAGGATGGAAGCTATACATGAACAGTCTCCATGAGCATCAGAAATTGCCAGTATTTTCATTGTTTCATATCCATTGCTGGTGTGAACTACTCCACGCTTACTCATGGAGCTTCTTGCTTCATTCTTTGAACCATCGTTCACAAGTCCACAAGCCCTTCCCCTCGTTCCGAAGGTGTCAAAAGGTTATTA
>JAFGOO010000029.1 GCA_016926455.1 Methanosarcinaceae archaeon
CAGAACACGATAGGGATCTCAATGCTGCAATCAACATCAAGAAGTTTGCACTCCAAAATCAAAATCTAATAACCGTTTGACACCTTCGGAACGAGGGGAAGAGCTTGAGGACTTGTGAACGATGGTTCAAAGAATGAAGCAAGAAGCTACATGCGTAAGCGTGGAGTAGTTCACTTCATATCAATTAGCATCTGCACAAGGTTTACAGCATCCACCGTTCCAAATGACCCATAAAGCATGGAATTCTCATCAAATGCAAGTGCATCGTCGATGTTATCTTCTATTGTGGAGTAGATTGCAAATGGCACAGGATCAGAGGTATGTGTTTTGAGCGATATTGGGGTTGGATGGTCAGGCATCACAAGGATCATATAATCTTCTTCCGCCTCACGTGCAAAATCGACTATTTTTCCCACAACCATCTTATCAAAGTCTTCGATTGCCTTTATCTTTGCATCGATGTCTCCCATGTGACCAGCTTCATCGGGTGCCTCCACATGAACAAATACAAAATCGTGGGTTTTGAGTGACTCCAGAGCGTATTCTGCCTTTCCGGAATAATTGGTATCAAGATAACCTGTTGCACCAGGCACATCAATAATATCGAGTCCAGCATAGATGCCAATTCCTTTAAGCAGGTCAACTGCCGATATTATGGAACCTGTTGCACCGTATAGTTCCTTAAATCTAGGAACAGCAGGAGCATATCCCTGTCCCCAGAGCCAGATAGAATTTGCAGGTTTCTTGCCGGCTTTTATCCGCTCAATATTTATTTCATGATTCCCAAGAATAGCCATTGAAGCTTCGGTCATTTCGCACAGCACCTCGGAATCTTCACCCCGTGGAAGGTGCTGTTCCCTGTTCTCACCGACAACATCATGAGGTGGTGTACATTTGGATTTAGCACCTGTACCGTCTGCTGCAACCATCAGATGCCGGTAACTGATTCCCGGAAAGAATCCGAATTCAGCAGTCCCAAGTTTGTGATCAATGGTTTCGATTAGAACCTTTGCTTCTTCGCTGGTTATGTGTCCTGCACTATAATCTACAATGATGTTGTCATTGACCGTTATTAGGTTACATCTAAAGGCAACATCATCTTTTCCAAGTGGTACTCCCATACTTGCAGCTTCAAGTGGCGCCCTGCCGGTATAATATTTCTGAGGATCATACCCGATAATAGACATATTTGCAACATCACTTCCTGGAGGCATACCTTCTGGCACAGTTCTTGCAAGTCCTGTACGCCCGTGCCTTGCTATGTAATCCATATTCGGGATTCTGGCTTTTTGGAGGGGGGTCTTTTCACCTAATTCCCTAATCGGGAAATCCGCCATGCCGTCTCCGATGAGTATTACGTATTTCATTGTTTCACCTTTTTGAATCGATTTTAATGGTGTCAGAAAACCGATAAACTAATCAATGAATATTAGGAATTATAATATAAAATTGCATAATATGATTATTTTAATTGATACAGGATGCTTGTGGTCTCTATGAAATATATATATTTTCTTATGGGTATGTTTGTTTTGTTGTCGATATTCGTATCTCCTGTGTATGGAACAGAAACAAATGCATTGATACATTACTCGGAAATCAAGGCGGAAATCCAAGATGAGTTCACGCTTGAACAGGGATATTCTTTTAAGGTACTTGACATCAATGGAAAAAGCGGTTCATGCTGGATCGGAGTATATTTTAACGGCGAAGAGGTCGAACTGGATGACCCTTTCGGTAAGGAAGCTGATCCTTTTCAGTATATCAAAACGATCATTGAAAATGAAGACGATGAAGAGGAAATCGACTATCTGGTTATTCGCATCACTCCCACTGAAGTGACTGAAAAGCCGCTTACTGTGGAGCTGGAAGTAGAACAGTTTGTAGATCCTGAAATAGAGGCCACAGAGTACCTTATCCTTGACAAGAAACGGTCTTTGGATGTGGGCACTCCCCTTAAGCTTGAAGACGGGTATACACTGGATGCATCAAATCTAAAGAATAATTCCGTGGTGCTGACACTGAGCAAGAACGACTCACCTGTGAAGGAGGAAGAGGTCGATGTCGGGCATCTGTTCACATATTCCAAAAAAGTTGGAGGTAAAACCATTACTATCTTTATCTCAGAAGTGAAGAACATCTTTGAGGGTGCAGACAGTGATGTAATCTTTCTTGAAAAGGTGTCCCAGAGGGAGGATATCTTTGTTGAGACCAATGTGGGAATAAGCGTGGAAGGTCCGGGTGGAGGCAAAATTCGTGAAGGGGATATAGCGATTATCCGCTATGCCATTGAGAACGATGATATTCCAAAGGTAGAGGTACTTCTTGACGGCAAGCAGATTGACCAGAGAAAGGATGTTGATGCAGGAACGTACTCCACATTTGCAGAGAGCCTTAAAGCAGGAACTCATGAAGTGATTGTTAACACCGTTTCAGGAGACGGTACACGTTCATTGCATACGAAGTCTTTCGAGGTGGAATCCAGTATTGCATCTGAGGCAGTCGAAACTGCAGCAGAAGCAGCTGCTGAAGCAGCCGCTGAAGCCGTTTATAACCTGATTGACGAAAACAATACCTCTCCAGAGATACAAAATATCATGGACGAACTAAAAACCCCAGGATTCGGCTCAGTTCTTTCTGTTGTGGTCATAGCTCTTGTATTTTTTGTCAGGCGGAGGGGATGAAATTATTGGATTTTTTGAACAGAATAGGTACAAAAATGACTGTTAATAATCGTGATGAAACCTTGTTTACATTTTACCAGCATGATTTTATCATGAAGAAAGTTGCTGTATTAAAAGGTATTGTAGACAATCATAATTCAGTTCTTGATATTATTCAAGGAAATAGTGGGGTTGAATTCACAGATGAAGAGGCTTTAATAGCTGGTCTGAAAGCAGAGATACATTTCTCTAAATACCATGCTCTTGAGACAATGTTTTCGATCGCATTTGCATTACTTAAACAACCAAACGATGTCTGGTTATGGCTCAGCACTTATAGTTTCTCAATTTTTAACAAAATGATTTCAGATGTGGCCAAGTCAGGAATTTCATCTGTTTCTGGAAAAAATGATTTTGAGACTGTCCAGTCAATATTTTTTAAAAATTGCCCTACTGATTTTCTGGAACAAGAGCGAACCAAAAAAGCCATTCATAAAATCTCTGCTATAATGATCTTATGCGCAAAAGAACTGACCTATAAAAATGAATATAATTCTTACAAACATGGTTTAAGAATTATCAATGGAAGTTTACGACTTAAAACAGTTTATGACTATAACTCGGAAGGAAAAATAATAAGTGAAGTGCCAGGTTTTGTTTATCTGGACACAAGGGACAAGGAGAATGCTATCCTTGTGACAAAACCATATTCTTATGAAAAAAGTTACAACATGGTCAGGTTGTGCTGGCATCTCACTTCTCTCATGATTGAACAAAGGAAAATTGAATCCAATAGGAATATAGATTCTGGTATTGAAACCATAGATTTCAGTAAGATAATTTTGGGGAACTATTTTGAAAACATATGATCTTTCACAGACGAATACTTAAAATAATTGATCTTGAAGTTCTTGTAAATGAATGAACCAAAAATGCCGGGTCATATATACATGAATAACATCCCAGGGTGGAATGAAGAGCTTGAATCAGCATTTTCCACCTATAAAGGACCATATATGGCTGGAAGAGTTGTGTCCCGGCACAAGACTGTCTGTGACGTTCTTGTTTCATATGCTGTGATTAGGATCGGAATTTCTGGAGCACTCCTGCGAACTGGTAGGCAGCCAGTGGTAGGGGATTTTATTGTTTTTTTGTACCAGCCGGAATCAGGCTCATGCATGATAGTGGACATCCTACGCAGAAAAAGCTATCTGTTACGGGGGTGCCCGGAGATGGCGGTGAGGAGCAGCTGATTGCTGCAAATATTGATGCAATTTTTATTGTAACCTCAATCGGAAAGGATCTGAATCTACGAAGGCTGGAACGATATCTAACGGTTTTTATTCATCCGAAGCAAAAACGGTAATCCTGCTAAACAAAATCGATCTTCTAGATGAGCCAGCTCAAATAATTGAAAATATAAAGTCTGTTGCAGGTAATGTACCGGTTATTGCTATCAGTGATCTTTCAAAAGAGGGATTGATTGCACTCCGTCCTTATATCAATCCCGATGAAACGTTGGCACTTATTGGTTCATACGGTGTCGGAAAATCTACACTTATAAATACCCTTTTTGACGATACCATCCAGAAGACCATAGATGTTCGGAAAGATGACGACAAAGGGAGACACACAACCTCAGTTCGGCATTTATTCGTCCTTCCCAATGGTGGAATCCTTATTTACAAACCATCAAGAAAATTCTACTTGGAAACAGTTCCAACGGACTTAAAAATGTTTTTTATGATTTTGCTCATACATCTCAGGAATGCCGTTTTAAGGACTGTACCCATCATGAGGAGCCGGGTTTTGTTGTTCAACAGGCAGTACAGGATGGCATTATTGCAAAGGATTGGTTGATAGTTACCAGCGATTATCTGATGAACTTATATTCCAGTCAGAAAAATCCGAGATTGGTCTTAAATGGCTTGAGAAGAAAAAATACAAAAGAATGTTAAAGAGTGCCAGAAAATTTCGGAAATTTGCAGGATAATGGTAACTGACATATATCTGCATTTTTCCTGATTTTCCAAAGATTAGCGTCGTTGTCGCTGCAGATGGCATTGCAACAGCATTATTTAAGGACTTGCGGGAACATCTGGGCATTTGAATTGAATTAGATTGAATGTAGACCCTTCTACCCGTGTTATTAGATATAGTCATATCAGAAAAACCAATAAAGGATTATGTCCTTGTTTTTTTAAAAAAACCACAATCAAATGAAAAAAGAGGCTCCAATCAAGATAAATAGTATGCCTGCTACAGTTGATATGTTTTTCGTGTGTATCTTCTTAATAATGAACATTCCAAAGTAGATAGTAAGAGTGGACAGAAGCGATAATGTAAGCATTACACCCACAAATATCAAAAACGGATTCATGTGTCATCGGTTAAGACCCAAATTAAGCCTTATGTTGCTGTATTTCTAAAAGTACTAA
>JAFGOO010000030.1 GCA_016926455.1 Methanosarcinaceae archaeon
ATAAGAAGTATGTTGATTACTTCTTCTCGCAAGCCATCTGCAATAACACGTATTCTGTGCAAACAGCTGGCGTCGTTTCTCAACTGTAATTATATAAACCGTGGTAAAAAGGGTGTTTGTGAGGTGTTATACCTTGCAGAAGGTGAACCACTTCTGGTAGTTGGGGAATACCATGGTAATCCCGGAAGTATCACTGTTTTTGATGGGAGTGGGAACTGTTTACTCTCACTTCATATAAATGCAGCATTTCCTTCCGGGTTTAAATATACCCAGCTTAAAGAGGTGGAACCAGTTATTGAAGGTACGTCTGAGCTTGCCAGTGGGATTGCTGAAGCTTTATCCCTTAGGCATGGAGAGAATACCTCATACTTGCGAAGCATTCAGGTAGATGATAATATAATTAATTTTTTTGATTCCAGGAAACTAATTTTCAGAATGCAGGTCAAAGGTTCTAGGTTCAATGATGAGAAAGGTGATATGAGTTGAAAGTCACGGCAGAATTCATTTTTGAGACGGAAGATGCAGATTTCATATATAGGGCAGTTTTGCCTGAACTCGAAAACCCTGTATCCGATAGATCAATTATTGGGATGTCTTTGAGGGGTGCAAACTTGGTCTTAAACGTTGAGACAAACGATGTTATATCTATGAGATCAGCCTTAAACACGTGGTTCAGGCTGATTCAGGTCGCAAATGGGGTTTTGCAGGCTACAGACTCGACAATTAAACAATGTTAAGGCACATCGCATGGTAGCTGACTAAATCAATTCATCTTCCAGTTTTAACTGTCTTTTTTCGGTACATTGTGTATTGACGGGGTTTGACCAGAAAAGCACTCTATTATGGAAACATTAAAATCGTTTCAGGTGTATTGCAAATTCAGGTGAAACCAAATGAGTACAGAAATCCCTCCCCAAATACAGAACCAGTTAGCACAATTGCAGCAACTGCAGCAGCAGGCACAGTCTCTTGCAGCACAGAAAAGTCAGTTAGAAGGCATGCAAAAAGAGTCTGAAATGGCGCTTGAAGAACTGCAAAAGCTGCCAAACGATGCAATAATTTACAGGGCAGTTGGTGAATTGCAGATAAAGGTCGAAAAAGAAGAAACAATCACCAAACTGAACGACAAAAAAGAAACATTGACTTTAAGGCTCCAGTCAATCTCGCGGCAGGAAGAACGTATTTCAAAGCGTTTTACACAACTTCAGGAACAACTTCAGCAGGCAATGGGAACCCAGGCACAGTAAGGTGCCTTCCACATTTTCTGCTATATTGCCTGATGTCTAATTATTTTAGCGGTAGGTGATGCCTATACAAGTCGACGAAGCGGAGTTTTTCAACAGGCTTCTGGATTACCACAATGTTCTGTTTTTATGTCATCGCAATGCCGATCCTGATGCCGTGAGCAGTGCGTTTGCACTTTCAGAAGCTATTGGAGGTACAGTTGGACTTGTAGATGGCTGTAATCGAATCGCCTCAATGCTTGTTGATAAACTGCAGATTAATGTGGTGGAAAAACCTGATCCCTCTGAATATGATATGATAGTGGTTGTGGACACCTCCACAAGTACCCAGTTAAATGAAATACAGCTTTCCAGTTACTGTGTTATTGATCATCATGCAACCACAGCATTGACAGAAAACGCGGAATTTTATCTCCACAACAACGCAACCTCTACAGCCGAGATTGTGTTTAAAGTCCTCAAGTGTATGGAGGCCCCTATTATGCGCCGCACAGCTATGGGACTAATGACCGGTATTATAACAGATACTGGACATTTTAAACATGCAAATCCTGATACTTTCCGGGCAATGGCCGAGATTATAGAAAGTAGTGGGGTGGAATACGCAGAGGTTACGGAAATGATGGCTACAATGCCGCAGGATATTTCGATGCGCATTGCAATGTTAAAATCTGCTGCGCGTGCAGAGACCGAGCGTATTGGTGACTGGCTGATAGTAACTTCAAATGTGAGCTCTTTTGGTGGTTCTGCGTCCTCGATGTTTATCAACATTGGGGCAGATGTTGCACTTGTTGCCTCAGACCGTGATGGTTCCATAAGGGTGAGTGGGCGTGCAAAACGCGATGCTGTCAATGCCGGGGTTAACCTTGGCCAGATAATGGAAGACATCAGTAAACCTTACCAGGGAACCGGTGGGGGGCACGCAGGAGCTGCGGGCATAGATGTGGTTGTAGAAATGGACGATGTGCTGTTAAAATGTAAAGAACGTGTCCGAGACATTCTACAAAATCAACAAAATCCGTCGATTTTATAATCCTTGATTGCCAAATTCGTGTAGTCTATTGTGGCAGCTTAAAATATTATAGGAGAGAGTGTGTATGACCGAGTATTGGAACCCACAAATTGAGAGGATGCCTCTCGATGAGTTAAATAAACTGCAGGAAGATAAGTTAAGGCATATTGTTCATTATGTTTACCAGCATTCACCTTTTTACAGGAAGAAGTTCGATGATAATGGTGTCAAGCCAGAAGATATCAAGACTCTAGAAGATGTTAAAAAACTGCCGTTTACATACAAAAAGGATTTAAGGGATACCTACCCAACAGGCATGTTCTGCGTACCTAATACATTACTTGTACGTTTTCATGTCTCATCCGGAACGACAGGTAAGCCTACTGTCGTTGGATACACAAAAAATGACATTTCTGAATGGAACACATCGCTTGCCAGGGCATTGACATCCATTGGTGTTGGTAGAGGTGATATTATCCAGGTAAGTTACGGTTATGGGCTTTTTACAGGAGGTCTTGGACTTCATTATGGTGCTGAGGAAGTGGGTACCACTGTCCTGCCCACAAGTGCGGGAAACACTGAACGTCAGATTGAACTTATGCAGGATCTGGGCACGACCGTCATTGCATGTACTCCATCATACTTCTTGTTCGTGAATGAGACAGCGAAAAAAGAAGGCATAAGTATAAAAAATGATACGAAATTGCGTGTGGGTATCCTCGGAGCAGAACCCTGGTCTGAGGCGATGCGTGCAAGGATTGAAGATCAGACGGGTATCAAAGCCTATGACGTGTTCGGAACTTCTGAGCTTAGTGGACCCCTTTTCACAGAATGTACTTACCAGGACGGCATTCATATATGGGCAGACCAGTTCCTAGTAGAGGTGGTAGATCCTGAAACAGGTGAGGAGTTGAAGGATGGTGAGCAGGGTGAACTGGTCATTACAACTCTTGCAAAAGAAGCATTACCTCTGATCCGATACAAGATAGGGGACCTTACTGTCAAGAAAAGTGAACCATGCAGGTGTGGTCGCACACATCCGCGCATTATGCGAATAATGGGTCGTGTGGACGATATGCTGGTTGTCCGCGGGATTAATGTTTTCCCCGGACAGATAGAATCTGTCCTCATGAACGTTCCTGAAGTAGGGGAACACTTTATGATAATCGTCGACAGATTCAATGAACTGGATTACATGAAAGTCCAGATCGAGATGACGGATGCTGCATTCAGTGACAAGGTGAACGATATTATCAAGCTTGAGAATAAGGTCGCATCAGCAATTAAGAATGTGCTAAACCTCAATGTCAAGGTTGAACTGGTTGAGCACGGTTCACTGCCAAGGTCCATGGGCAAGTCCAAAAAAGTAATAGATAATCGACAGTTATAACATATTGGAAAAGGATAATTTCATGAGGAAATCTAGATGGTGGTGAAATGGAAAATAAAATAATAAAACAGATCTCATTGTTTGCAGAGAACAAACCGGGTAAGCTTTCGAACATTGCCCACAAGCTTAAAGATGCTGGTATAAACATCCGCGCTTTTACCATCGCTGAAGCGGGCGACTTTGGAATTGTGCGAATGGTGGTTGATAATCCAGATTCTGCACACTCCATTCTTCATAATTCCGGTTTTACGGTGTCTGAAACAAGCGTGCTTGGAATTGAGATGGAAGATGTTCCTGGGGGATTGGCTAGGATTGCAGAGGTTTTAGGAGAACAGAATATCAATATCGATTACGCATACGCTTTTGTCACAAAGACTGAAAAAGCACTTTTGATTGTACGTGTCAACGACATTAAAGGTGCCTTAAAAGTCCTCACCGGTGCCAACATTAAATTGATTGATATGAAGGATATCGAGGAATATTTGATCTAAGAATAAAAGATGGACAATCAATGTATTGTTCACTTCTTTTTTTATGGATGTGTCTTTGAATTCAGCTTCTAGATATACGCTGGCATAGGTCTTTGCAAATCAAGGGTAAATCAAAACCACTATCGTTTTATATATCCATTGCAAACGAATTGGAATGCACGCAGGAAATATTACAGGATTAATGAAAAAGCAATCACAAAAGATTGGTGGCGCACATAGTACCATTATTGGAGGACGCCACGGTAAAAAGCTGGTTAATATTGTCAGCCGGCACCCTGAAGTTAAAAAAGTGATACCTTCTGTCATTACAGTGAAAGGTAAAGGACTGTCAGGTGGTTTTGTCTTCGCAAAAGTCCTGCGTTCTGATGTGCGGGGAAATTTAAGGATGCTTATAACACATGGAACAGCAGCCCAAGAATTACGAATCATTACAACCGTGGGCGATAACGCTGAAGGAGAACGCGTGATGAACGACCTGAATTCAATGCTTTTTGATGATCAGGAGCAAGTGTGAGCAATGTTTATAGGAATTGACCATGGTACCACAGCAATTCGGTTTGCTGGTATTGAAGACAATGATATCCAGAAATTTGAACTGCCTAGGGCTGATGCAGCTGCTATGATGGGATCTGATATAATTGGTTTGATAGAAGAGCATTTTGGAATAGACAAAAACGAAATAGAACTAATTGCAGTTACCTATTCAATGGGAGATGCAATCACTGCCATGGAAGATATCAGATCTGTAAAATCGAGGGGAGTTAAAAGTATTAGTGGCGCAGGTAAAAAAACAGGTGGAGGCACTCGTGTTTTTGATGCGGTCAAAAACTCGGGAATCCCTGCGGTGGTTATTCCAGGAATACATGCAGGAACCGGAACAGACCCTCGAATGAATGTGTTCTCACATTCCACGAGTCCCGAAAAGATTGGGATTGCATACCATGCGAAATGTAGGGGCTATGATGATTTTGTTGTGGCAGATATAAGTTCGAATACCGTTACTTTCGGGGTCGCGCATGGGAATTTCGTGGGTGCGATTGACGCATGCATCTTTGCACCCGGCGTACACCATGGTCCCCTTGATCTGCAGGCTATCCGGGATATCGATGTCGGTATCTCTACCGCAAACGAAGCATTCATCAATGCAGGGGTATTGAAACACACGCCTTATTCGAACGTCCACGAACTTATCGATGGTGCAGCAAGAAATGAAGCAGAAGCCCTGTTTGCACTTGATACCATCTCGCTCTTTGCAGCAATGGAGATTGCAAGCATTCAGGTTCTTTTAAGGGATTATGGTTCAAAAGGCGAGGTATTCCTAGCCGGGTCTGTTGGGGAAGTCGATTATGTGGCAGAGAGGATTAACCGTTATCTTAGTGTGAAATCCCATATACTTGGTAAATGGAGTGCTGCCGTCGGCTGTGCTGAGATTGCAAGGGATATTGCAGCAGGTGCAAAAGATATCATGGGTTTGGCTGTGAATTATCCAATTTTCATGAACAAATAAAATTATTCCAGTTTTTGTCTTTTTTTATATTTATAGTTAAGTATGAAACAAATATTACATCTAGAGGCTGTCAAATTAGCTCATAAATCTCCTTTTCTAATTTGACAACATTTTTTAAAAAAACTTTCCAAATGAGTTTCTGTTTTCA
>JAFGOO010000223.1 GCA_016926455.1 Methanosarcinaceae archaeon
CACAAAGTTTTGGCGGGCTCGTAGGGATTTGAACCCTAGGCCGTCTGGTTAAAAGCCAGACGCTCTGCCTGACTGAGCTACGAGCCCTTTTTGTTGGCATAATGCCGTTTTGTTTATTTAGATGTACTGCTACTTAAGTCCCGTGTGGCGGTGTCAAAAGGCGCTTATTGTATATAAATATTTCCAGCAATAGCTTCTACATTTTCACTTTTTATAATTACTTCTTTTTATTATTTATTTATATATATATTTATTGGAATTTAAAATTATGTTACCCGATACACATATATATGATGTTTTCAACCATTTACAAAGTCAGTTCTACTATTATTATTACAGATTGGAACAACGTCTCATTTCTAGCAAAAAACAATCCTTGATCAGGTGCCGTGCTGCCATCCACCCATGTACTCGTCTTGCTCTGGGGTGAACTTATCAATGGTAATGCCCATTGATTTAAGTTTCAGTTCGGCAACATATATATCCAGTTCATTTGGAACCGGATGTACTCCATTAACCAGTTTATTTTCTACAATATATTTCACGCACAGTGCCTGGTTTGCAAAGCTCATGTCCATAACCTCAACGGGGTGTCCGTCACCTGCTGCCAAGTTCACAAGCCGTCCATCCGCAAGGACATGGATGCACCTGCCGTCAAGGTCGTATTCCTTGATGTTATTTCTAACGGTCCGAACAGACTTTGCCATAGATGTAAGGTCGTCCAGATTTATCTCTACATTGAAATGTCCTGAATTTGCAAGTATCGCACCCTCCTTCATAACCTTGAAGTGTTCCTTTGTCAGTATGTCGCGGTTCCCAGTGGTCGTGATAAATATATCACCGATTTTGGCAGCTTCTTTCATCTTCATTACAATATTCCCATCCATACGTGCTTCAAGTGCACGTACCGAATTAACCTCGGTGACAATAACATTTGCACCAAGCCCAGCAGCACGCATGGCAACACCCTTACCACACCATCCGTAACCTGCGACCACAACGTTTTTACCCGCAACAAGCAGGTTCGTGGTCCTGATAATACCATCCCAAGCAGATTGCCCTGTACCATAGCGGTTATCGAATAGGAACTTTGTCATGGCATCGTTGACCGCAATCACAGCCATCTTAAGGGCACCGTCGCGTTCCATGGCCTTGAGCCTATGAATGCCAGTGGTCGTTTCCTCACATCCCCCAAGTATCTTTGGAAGCATATCAAGTCTTTCTGTATGAAGTTTAAAAATAAGGTCTGCACCGTCGTCTATGGTGACATCGGGATTAAAATCCAGTACCTTATCAATGGCTTCATAGTACTCATTATTACTGCATGCGTATTTTGCATAACATGATATATTCTCACGTGTGTCTAATGCCATGGCAACGTCATCCTGTGTACTCAGGGGATTGCATCCCGTAATTGCAACCTCTGCACCTCCAGAAGCAAGTGTCTCCACCAACACGGCAGTTTTTGCTTCGACATGCAGTGCCATTCCCACCCTATGGCCTTTAAGTGGTTTTTTCTGCTCGAAATGCTCTTTTATAATTGCCAAAACTGGCATGTGGTTACGTGCCCATTCTATTTTTTGGTTCCCTGATTCTATCAGGTCATTTTCCCTCATAATCTAGATCTCCGTCGGTATATAATCCTCAGGATAGTTCCTATATATATAAATCAATTTAGGTGTTTACCCTAAAAAAAAGGTCTTTAGCTGCATCTCTTGCCGCATCCATCACTTTCTGTTCATCCAGCGAAATCGTCTCATAATCATGCATCAATATCTTACCGTTCACAATGGTGGTCCTTACATCACATCCCTTGGTGGAGTATACAAGATGTGAGGTAGCGTCATATATGGGTGTCAAATGCGGTTTGTTCATATCCACAATAATGACATCTGCCCTGTAGCCTTCTTTCAGTACCCCAGTTTTGAGACCAAGAGCAAGTGCTCCGTTTCGAGTGGCCATCTCAAGTACCTGCCGGGCAGGCAAAACAGTGGGATCAAAGGTATTTACTTTATGCAGGAGTGCTGAAGTTTTCATTTCCTCGAACATGTCAAGGTTGTTGTTTGAAGCACATCCATCCGTTCCAAGGGACACGTTCACCCCATTATCAAGCATTTTTGGCACTGGTGCGATGCCCGATGCCAATTTCATATTGCTAACCGGATTATGGGACACGTTCACTCCCCGTTTGCTGAGTATGTCAATATCCCCCTCCGAAAGCCAGACACAGTGAGCAGCAAGTACGCTAGAATCAAGGAACCCGATCTCGTCTAGCATATTGACAGAACACATTCCGAACTGTTCTTTCATCTGCTTCAGTTCTGCTTCTGTTTCAAGGACATGGATATGGATATTTGCATCATCGTGCATTGCCTGTTCTTTCACCTTTACCAGGAACTCGCGAGAACACGTATTCGGTGCATGCGGGCCATACATTGCCATAATCCTGCCGTCAGCACCTCCATCCCATCTATGTACAAAACGCCTGCCTTCTTTGAGTTCACTGCCCCCACGGACTTCATCACCTAGGTCGATCATACCATAGGAAAGTGCAGCACACATACCGGACTTTTCAACTGCGCGGGCAACCTCGTCCATATGGATATACATGTCCGCAAAAGTGGTTGTCCCTGACTTAATCATCTCAAGGCAGGCAAGTAGTGTACCATTGTAGAGGTCTTTATCGTTCAAAACAGCTTCAGCCGGCCATATATGTTCCTCAAGCCACTCGGCAAGTGGCAGGTCATCGGCGTATCCCCTGAAGAGTGTCATACCTGCATGAGTGTGGGTATTTATAAGCCCTGGCATCACAACACTGCCCTGAGCATCGATAATCGTATCGGCGCTCTCATGGGTACGATCTGCAATCTGCGTGATGACACCATCCTCTATCACAACTACGCCACGCTTTATATCGCCTGCTTGATCCATTTTCAGGACATAACCGTTCTTTATAATGATATCTGCCATTCTTCCTCATAATCTACAATGTTTCCATCTTCAGCGAATCAAGATACACATGCATGATCCTGAGCCGTTCATCTGCTATCTGTCTGGCAGTCTTGGTGTTCAATCTATCCCTTATCTTGAATGGTTTGTTAATCATATAATCATTGAAACCTTCAAAGAGATCTGGAGTATAGGCGTTCATTGATGTCTTTTTTACCGTACCGATGGTGTGTTTTAGGGTCCTAAGCGAACCCATAGAAACAAGGGAACGGAATATGCCAATAGCACCCAGTGAATCGATCCTGTCTGCATCCTGTAATATCTGTGCTTCGATGGATCCGGCTTTTAGGTTCTGGCTGAACCTGTGGGTCAAGATGCACGATGCAACACTGTCTATCAGTTCTTCATCCGCACCTGCCATATATAAAAACTCCCGTGCAATCTCGGCACTGTATTCTGCGTGATCTCCTCCTTCAATGTGTTCCCTGATAATCCCCACATCGTGCAGAAGTGCTGCAAGCTGCAGTACCTCAGGCCTTCCTCCCTCGTATTCCTGTATCCTTAGACACATTGACTCCACACGTTCTATATGGGAAATATCGTGGGTACTCGGTTCATCCACAAGAACCTCCGAAACATAAATGCGTGTTTTTTCGATCAGATCCATTCAATTCCTCTTTCAACTGCCATATTCATAAGTCTCTCGTGAATCTCGTAGATCGCAGAGGATAGTATTTTATTGTTATCATAGCAGTCAACAACTTTCCGGAGGTCCTCAGTTGTGTTTTGTTTCATATCCTTTGCAAACTGCAACATATTTGGTATTGCACGAGTCACGTTGTCAACAATGGTCACATGTGAAGCAAGGGATGTACGTGACATGGGATTCAGGTCAATAGCAATGACAACTTTACCCATCTTTACAAGTGTCTCGCATCTATCGCCGTCTTCTAAGGGTACAACCACCACATCCGCATTGTAAATGCCTTCTTTATCCACTTTCCCACGATCATGTTCTAATGGGAGACGTGCATCAGCGTTTTTACCAAGTACTTCACCTGCACCGTGTGCCTTCAAGTGCAAGATGATTTTGTGCATGCGTACCTCACTTCTATGGAAAAGGTTAACCTCAAGTTTTGCACCTGTTACATCGGCTAGGGCAACGATCTTTTCCGGCACCAGAGCAGCTGTGTTTCCGTTTACCGAGATTACGGGTCTTTCAGCAAGAAGAAGAAAAGCCACAGCCGCTCGTTCAGCACAAGCAGCACATTCTGTGGTATGTTCACTAATAAGGTAATCAAAACTCTCACCTCTCCCCTGTGCGATCAAGCCCTGCTGGCTTGTTATTCCCAGATTAAACCCTTCAACAATTTTTTCGCGCATCATAAGTGATTCATATCTTGGATGTTCTTTTGGAATTTCAGTCATCTAGATTCACTCTCCTATTTACCAGATGCATCGAGTATAATACCCTGATCTGTAGGAACGATCATCGTTCCGATATCTTGGCCCTGAAGCATTTGGATGTACTTGTACTTTATTAAGTCCGGATTCTTTGAGATCTCTTGGTTAATTATACGAAGAGCCTCAGCTTCACCATATGCCTGAACTATGGTAGCATTTGCAATACCATTTGCTTCGATTATCTTACGCTCGGCTTCACGTTGCTCTCTTTGCTTGACGAATACCATTCTCTGTGCTTCTTGGTCTGCCTGCAGTTTCTCTTCGATGGCATTGGCAACCCTGTCCGGAAGTTTGACGTTTCGAAGCAGTACCTCTTCCACAATGATTCCATCCTTAATCAATACGATTTCCAGTTCATCCTGCATCTCTGTAGCGACCATCTGCCTTTCCTCGCCATAGACCTCTAGAGCAAGGTGCTGGGACACAATTTCCCTTATCACTGATTTAATAGTGGGACGTATAATCTTTTCAGCATAGGTCTTTCCAAGTTTTTGATGCACTATACTTGCCTCATCTGGTACCATCCGGTACCTGACGGTAATATCCATCCCAAGAGTTAACCCTTCGCTGGTCAATGCTGTAATCTGGTCATCACCCACATGCTCACCTTCAGAGGGTGTTGCACTCATGGTATATACTTCGCTTCGTACCGAGTATTTCGTAACACTAACCCATGGCGGAACAATATGCAACCCTTCCCCAAGTTCATCGGGCTCAACTCCTCCAAATTGATTAAATTTAACCCCTACCTCCCCGGCACCCACCGACACGAGGATCGAACCAAACATTACTGAAAATATAATAAGGATTGCCACCACAATAGCGACAGAACGCAGGACTTTGCCCACCATTGGAGGGATACCTTGTATACGGATGTCTGGTGGGCTGCTGGGTTCTGGAATGCCCCACTCATTTTCTTTTGCCATTTCTATACCTCATTGTTTAGCTATGAAATTAAAAACAGTTTGTACCAGAATTAGTATAAACAGTATAATTAATAGGTTTTTGGTTTACCTGTTAAGTTCCCATTAGAAGTGATTTTAAGGAATAAGTGGAAAAAAAGTTCTATCCAAAAAAAACTGCATAACCGCAGTTATTGTATAAATGCTTAGGTTTTTTTACGAATAAAGTAACCATAAAGCTCATGACTTTAGTCGTTTGATGGATAGCATAACCAATATGTAACATAATGTAAATACAAACATTTGATCGATGTACTGATAGTTTTTGGCTAAGCAACTTTGGAATTATGTGTTTCTGTGTTCTATACACAAACACGTATGATCACCGAGACACAGAGAAAAATAGTAATCCAAAATGGATATGATAGCAGATTTATCCGCGACAGACAAAGATGTCGTGGAAGGGAGCACTTTTCCCCCCTAAGGATGCTCGAACTTCGACCAGCATCGCCTAGGGATTTAGCCGTGGAGTATGTAAGTATTACGAATGACTGCAGATAAAGCCCATGTTCTTTAGACATGGGATGAATCATACCCCGACCTTTAGTTGATACGAAAAATACACATGAAATTCTTCGAATAAAAGGCACAAACAATGAAAGTACCTGCTAAGCAACCTTTTTTATTAATCCAACTATTCTTTGGACAGGTAGGTTCTGAAACTATCGGTTCTTCCAAGCCGTTGTCAAACTAACTAGTGAGTTGCTATAGAAGGTATTAATGTGACTTTGATTATACCATCCTAAATTTATTGTTTTCATTAAAAGCAACAACGAATGCAATAATAATAATTAAATACTTTCATGCCAAATCAGCAAAACATTATTAAGCAAATAGAACAATATGCCTGATTATGCTTAATACATACAAGTTCCGTATATATCCTAACAAAATCCAGGAAAAAAAGATGGAGCGGAGCTTGGAGTTATGCAGGCAGGTGTATAACCGGACACTTGCAGAACAAAAGCAAGCGTATGAAGAATCAGGAAAAACGTTATCTAAATACACACTG
>JAFGOO010000224.1 GCA_016926455.1 Methanosarcinaceae archaeon
GAGGGGATAGCTGTTAGGCAATTCATATTGTAGCTTCTTGTCGCACCAGGACAACGCCAATCTCTATCTTTCAAGGTCAATTCTTTACTATGAAATCCACAGATATTGCAGATTTTAGTCGATGGCTCGAATTGATTTATTTTTAATAAGGTTTTTCCGTTTCATAGGCTCTTATTTTGTTTTCTAAAGCCCAATTACAGGTAAACCTACACGCACCGATATGTTTCATAAAAAACTCTTGTTTGCTCTTTGTTGGGATATAAACGGTATTTGTAGGCTTTAAGCATTACTAGACACTATGCTTTGACAACATATATATTCATAAAATAAAGAACATACTAATGTTGTGTTGGGATATTAAACCTCTCACCCCCCCATATTACGAAAGGGGACTTCTCGGCTAAAAGTTAAATCAAATTCCTCAAAATAACCCGAAAATCGACATCGATTATCCTGCAAATATCTGCACCTTCGAGTACCTCAAATCCCTCTGTTACACTGGATGTAAGCTGTTTTCCAAGCGAGCATTTTGAAAGCCTTGATTTTAGCAACAATCTTGCATCAGGATATTTACGCTGAATATCAACAACATACTTGCCGTCCTCAATATACATTGAAAAAACGTCTTCTGAGCCTTTATATTTTGATTTGAAGGCTTCGGCGTGTTTGCGCAGCCATACAGGAGGACCGATATGTTTCTTGACATTTGGTATTATTGAGGATTCTAGTTCCAGCAGAACGACCGAATCTTCACCTGCCCATGATCCAGTCTTAAATACCGTGAAATCATGCTGCTCAAGCAATGCAGAAGCCGACTGTTCCATTTTGTACAATTGTGGATAAAGCACATCATCCACAATATCAGGTGTTTTGAACACCACCGCAATAATGGAACTTTTTCGCAGATTTATCCTTTCCATGATCTCGATATCATTTAGAGGATAAACAGGTGGTGAAAAGAAAAATTCTTCTGCCGGATTTTCGAAAAAGCTTCGACATATATCTATGAATTTGCTGAATTTGTTAATTGATAGGGCTGCAGCAACATTTCGCTTTGGGTCAGTGGGATCTATCACGACAAGAGGGTCGTTGTGCTTCAATATAGTATGACCTTCGAGGTCGATCACAAGACCCGGATGCCAGTTGCAACCAGCATTCAGTACATTTCCAAATGAACCGAAATGTATAACCAAAAGTTCTGTGAGATAACCTGAAAAACCATGGGTCTTGAGTTCTGAGCCATAGATACCTCCTGCACTCATGAACTGCTTTAGCAAAAGCACTTCATCCTCAAGTCCCACGATTTTCTGTTTTATGAACTCGTTGTGAAATGGTGTGCGATCAACTGCAGATTTGATGCTGGCGGCTGAAGAGACCCTGAAGCAAGGCACAAGATCGATGTCGAATCCCTTGAACTTCATATTGATATAAGGATGTTCTGCATACCGTTCTTCCCATATATCAGCCTCCTTTGTTATTTCTCTTGCAATTAACAGGCCGATTTTTTCCAGATCCTCCCTGCTCGTATGTTCCGGGAACGTGATGAATAAATCGAGGTCATGGGTACCAGATATCCATGTCCCCCTTGCAGCCGAGCCTACCAGCTGGGCAAAAACATCACTTAAGCCCAGTTCTGATGCAGTAGCATCAATTTTTTCTATTAGATAACTAACGATACCTGAGAGTTGCTCCTGCTCTTTAGATGTTGGTTTTATTTTTCTAAGAACTGTGGATCTCAGGGATGTAGGAATGCTTGTTTTCATTTTGTGGGCACCGTTATAATATTCAAAAGATACTTGTTTAATGTAGTCTCTTTGGGGTTATAATTTATGTTAGTCACAATTTTATTATTCTTAGACATATCAATCCACACGAACCTCAATACATATATTATATTGATGTGGTGCATACGACCTCACAATACGCATCTGAACAACATCGACCACACGATTCGCATGTGAAGCAACGTCCCTTATAAGTCCTAAAGAACTATCAAAAAGATTGTCCTCTGGCGTAATCCCGTAATAATGGATGATTCCTCCATTTCTTGTCAGCATTACCGCAGCGTTAAGGAACTCGTACGCACTGTGCGGCAGGTTCATGATGACATGGTCTGCAATACCTTCAAACCTCCTCGCTTCTTCATTTGAGTCCCCCTCGATGACCTCAACGTTGTCAACAGAGTTCAAATCAATATTCTTTCGCAGAAGCTGGATTGCATCTGGATTCTTATCGATCGCAATCACCTTTTTCGGTCTTGCCTTCTTCGCAATCAATATGCTATACGGACCAACACCTGCAAACATGTCCACAACAACATCCCCTGCTTTTATCTGGGAAAGTACTCGAAAACGTTCTGTGCCAAGACGTGGTGTAAAATAGGCTTTTGCGAGATCTACTGCATATTTGCACCCGTGTTCCCGGTGGATGGTATCTGTCTTCTCTTTTCCAGCAATCACACTGAATTCCCTAATCCGATATTCACCTGTAACAGGTGTGATGGCAGCAAGCACTGTGGTCAGGTGGGGATGAACTTTGAGCAGAGCAACGGCAATCTTTTCAGCCTCTATCTCATCGGTTTCGATAAGTGCAATATCTCCGATGACTTCATAATGTGGCGTGAAACCTAACTGTTCTTCAAGTGTCGATTTTTTTTGCTGTACTTTAAACTCAAACTCGGTAATTTCCATACCCTCTGGAAGCTGCTCAAATTCTAGAGATTCTGGAATTCTAATAAGCGGCAGGTAAATATAAAGGGCATCAGAAGCGATTTTTACTGAATGATCAAGAAGTTCCAGCTCAATTAGTGCACAACGTGTGGGTTCACCCTTGATTTTTGGAACTTTGATGCATGGTTTTCTCATATTTATCCCCTCTTTCATCTAAATTCAATCCAAAACGAACCATCCCCCAAATAGGATAAGGAAAACGCCACATGCAGTCAGTATCCATTTATAGGTTGCATGAGACATCAAAGTTTTTCCACGACTGAAGGATACAGACACCGCACAATACCAGCAAAGGTCCGCCAGCCAGTGCCCGATAACAAAAAAAACTGCCGCCAATATGCCTATCTCAAGTCCTTTCAGTACCAGCGCACTACCGGCAGTAATCCACCATAACCAGAAATATGGGTTCGAAACAGATGTTATCAAACCTGCTGTAACAGGACTGGATGTAATCCCAGAAGATGTGTCAAATGCTTCTGATGCATCAGAGGCGCCTTTTATCGTCATCAAACCGAATATGATAAGGAACACACCACCAATTACCGATATTGCGGATATTACACTGCTCCCGACAAGAGATGTCATACCAAGGACTACCAATACACAGATCGCAAATTCAAGCACCGCATGTCCCATAACAACGGAAGGTCCTGCCAGCCATCCGTTCTTAAGCGATGTCTCGATGGTCGCAAATAGCATAGGCCCTGGTACAAGTGCACCTGAGAGTCCCACCGTAAATCCGACCAGTAGCATGTTTAGAATCTCTAGCATGATCCCATCAAACAGAATTCGTTATGATCACAAAAAAAACAAAGGTGACCATAAAAAATTGTTAAAGATACAAAGGAACGCAGCTTTTTGCCAGTATTTTGATGTCCCTTTGCTTTTCATATAGGCCTACGTTCTTATAATTTAAGACCTTTTTTCGAAAAAATCGTCTAAAGGATAATCTCAATATCCAGCTCTTCTGCCAGCTCCTTGTACCTGTTTCGGATAGTAACCTCTGTCACACCTGCAACATCTGCAACCTCGCGCTGTGTCCTGCGCTCTCCGCAGAGGATGGATGCGATATAGATTGCAGCAGCTGCAACACCTGTCGGTCCACGCCCACTTGTTAGCTCTTTCTCGGAAGCCTGCCTCAGTATCTCAACACTCTTTGACTGGACCTCACCTTTTAATCTGAGACCTGAACAGAACCTCGGCACATAGTCAATCGGTGATGTGGGCATAAGTTTCAATGACAATTCCCTTGAGATAAAGCGATATGTTCTGCCAATCTCTTTCCTGCTAACCCTGGAAACCTCGCCGATCTCGTCAAGAGTTCGCGGAACACTACATTGCCTGCATGCTGCATATAACGCTGCTGCAGCGACGCCTTCAATACTCCTACCGCGAATCAGGTTCTTATCAACCGCTTTTCTGTATAC
>JAFGOO010000225.1 GCA_016926455.1 Methanosarcinaceae archaeon
CCAGGGTCAGACAGACAGCCTTGCAGTAATTGAAGGTATGTGGCTGATTGATTTCGAAGATGTACTTGAGATTGACGATGAAGATGACTTCGGCGAGCTTGAGGTAAGTGTTGGTTCTAATTACCTTGAATTCACAAACGACGATTCAATCACTTTGAACGAAGATTCTGAGCAGGATATTGCAGAAGGTTTCTCATTTAAGGTAGCTGACAATTCGACTCTTAGATATTATCTCTATGCTGAAAAGACAATCGGTGGCGAAGTTACTCCAAAACCAACAGTAGCACCAACCGAGGTAGTCGAGGAAACCGAAGTAGTAGAAGAAACTGAGGAAGCCGAGGAAACCGAAGTAGTAGAAGAAACTGAGGAAGCCGAGGAAACCGAGGAAGTAGAGGAAACTGAGGAAGCCGAGGAAACCGAGGAAGTAGAGGAAGAGCCTGGTTTTGAGGCAATCTTTGCAATTGCAGGACTTCTTGCAGTGGCATATCTTGTCAGAAGAGACTAAATAAATTTAAGAAGGGGTTAATCCCTTCTATTTTTCTTTTTTTTGGATTTTTTGCGATACTTTCAAGTAGATCGATACTATTTTATTTTCGTTCAATTTAGAGAGGTTTGAATATAAATGAACAAAAGAATAATGCTGACATTGATATTTGCAGTTTTGATGATTGCAATATCTGGATGCTTCGAAGGTGATGATACACCTGTTACTGTACCAGAGTACGTGGAGCCGAGCGTAGAAAATCTGATATTGTTAAAGGATATTCCTTTAGGTTTTGAGTATCTCGGTGCGATTCCGACTACAATCGATGATATCAAAGACAAATATGCTGATGTTGCGGGTATCGTGGACGTAGCTGAGGGGATATATATGTATTCCGATGGCACCAATGTATATATGATAGCCGTTGAATGCGAGGACGAAGCGTCTGCAGATAATTTTGTTTACCAGTACAAGCAGAGTTTTCCGCAACTTCGAAGTGAGACGCGGTTTGTTGAGGAATCTTTCAACGGTCATTTCGCGACGCGGATTAAGAATTACACCACATTCAATGGAGATGTTGAGAGATATACCTATGTGTGGAATAGTGGAAAATTTGTATTTATCGTGGAAGGAAACACCGATGATTACTCGTTAACACGCATGATTGCGGAAGCTACGGGACAATGATTCTCTGTTTACATTTCAATAAATCGTGGAAGATCAGACTTAGCTCCAAAGCGTAAGCATATCTGATATTACCTTTTACCATGTACTACCACCCTTAGTAAGGGTGGTTTCCAGTTTCATTGTCAATCCAATGGTTCAAATTCACTGGCATTTAACCCAGTACCTATGGTAAAATTAAGAATATTTTGCTGATTTTAGCATGAAAGTACCCTTGATCTTAACCTTCCGTTGTCATCTTTTTAAAGACTACAACAATCTAGAATGCTAAAATCAAAGTTTTCTTTGTCATGTTACATCTAACTCTTTCTTGTTTACTATTGCAAATATCTCACTTATGATTGATATTCTCTCATCGATGGATATTTCTGCAGTCACAACAATCTTCCTCTTTCGATTTTCTCCTTTTTGATATCCGGTTTCATCTTCATACATTTCATTTTTCGTGATAAGATGCCATATAATCGTTACAATTTTTCTCGCTAGAGCAATAATTGCCTTTTGATATCCAATTGTTTTCTTCTTCCGGTTAAAAAACTCTTTCAACTTACTGGCTTTTTTTCTTGAAGCTGCATTGGCAACCTGGGTTAGAACCCACCTAGCTATCTTGAAACTCCTCTTAGTGATTCTTCCATTATGATATTTATCCGCAGATTGATACACTTTTGATACGATACCTAGCCATGAAGCAAGCTTATCTCTTGATGAAAAGTCCTTGAAATCACCTATTTCAGCAATCAGTGTTGCTGCACTTATCTCACCGATACCAGGACAAGACATCAAAATATGCATTTCATGCTTATGATGTTTGTAAGCATAACTGAACATTCGTGTTTCCAAGTTGCTTATTTGCTCATCAATATCTTGAATCAGGTTTAGACATGTTCTAAGCCGTACTGCAGCACTTTGAGATATTTCACGTTCAAGAACCTCTTTTATCTGCTCACTCTTTTTATGAACACCTAGACTGAGCTTGTCTACTATTTGATTGAATTTCTGACCTGAACAGATGCCTGATAGAATCATTCTACCATTCTTACCAAAAATATCAGTCAACACATCATTTAGACGGAACATTTCCAATGAAAGGATAGCTTGTGCCTGATTTTTTATATCAGTCCTTTTTTGCACAAGATTGTGACTAAGACGTATATATGCCCTGAATTCTCTATGAGATTTGGAAAAAAGTCTTGAAGGCTTTGTCATTTAAAGCAAGTTGTGCAATAAATTCAGAATCTATCTTATCTGTCTTTTTATGAGTGTATGCCTTCATATCACGTGTATTTCCAACAATGACGGTTAAATGATCGGTCAGGCAATCATAGATTGGAACCCAAAAGTCGCTTGTTGATTCACATGCAACAACATCATACTGTTCTCTAAGTACCCAAGATTTAAGGTCTAAAATACCCTGATCATTCCTTTCGAACCGTTGTTGTGTTTTTTCGCCTAATCTACTGAGTAAGGTGGCTATTAAAAAACGTTTATGGATGTCTAGACCACAAGCTTTGTTTATCATCAGTGACAATATTTATCACCCCATTTTTGATGGGCAGTGTGATTGCTTAGGGGGCAATTTAGCATCCGTGATCAGCGTCACATTTGAGCCTTCGATGGCAATTCACTGGTTAGTTTTTAGACGGTTTCGAAGAACCGAAATTAGCACAACCTACCCTGCCCAAAGAATAGTTGGATTAATAACAAAAAAAAGGTTTTTTAGTAGGTACTTTCATTGTTTGTGCGTGTTATTCGAAGAATTTCATGTGCGTTTTTAGTGTTAACTAAAAGGCGGGATACGATTCATCCAGAATAAAGAATATGGTTTCTATCCACCCCGTAATTCTTAAAAAGAAAAAGAATCAGGTTTAAAAACTGACATTCATGTTGTTTGATGAAAAAGAAATAGGCGCCCACCCCACCAATGAGCGCCCAAAATTTAAATTCATTTAACCAGCAGTACACCTTTGCCACCGACGTTGACATCTCCTGTAAATTTGCGGAATGTCACGCCATGGAACTCTTCTGTACCTTCTTCCCGGAATGCGGGCATCATTTCTGCGACGTTACCTTTGACGACAACGGTTCCAGCTTTCATCTCACTTGCTACCATGGTAGTATTACCCTCGATAATGATGGTACCGCCACTGTTCGAAATTCCAGGGAGAAGTCCAGCGTCGCCGTTCACAATAATCTCACCACCACACAGATGCTCACCAAGGAAATCACGTACATTTCCGTTGATTGTTATCTTACCGCCGGCCATGCCACAAGCCTCGCCGCGGTATCCTCCACCTACGTAGTAGCCGCCGTTTCCGTTGACGACGATCTCGCCGCCTTTCATCTCGCATCCAACCCAGCTGTCAGCGTTTCCGTTGATTGTTATCTTACCACCGGTCATGTTCGAGCCACAGTGCATATCCACATTACCGTTAATCTCGATTTCACCGGCAGACATGCCCTGTCCTATTCGTTTCACACGTGGGACGTTGCCATCAAAAATGATCTTTGTGTTCTCTACACTGTCAGAACCATCAACAGACACATTGAACAGCTCGCCAATGGATGCCTGGCTGTTGCCGTAATAAACAAGAATTGCCTCAATTTCATCCGTTGACTTTCCTGCAAAATTGTCAGGAGTGATGGTGTCTGCTTCGATCGGTACTATATTCTGTTCTTTCAGTGAAAGTGTCACTATCTGCATTTAAATCGCCTCCGTTTTGATCTCAACGGGGTGCGGAAGATATGCATCCTCGACCATGTAGTTTGCCATATTCACGGAATAGTATCTCTTAAACTTCTGAACAAGGTTCACCATCATAGCATCTTCGGTTGCCTTTGGAACCGTCGCGTTCACCCAGTATGTCTTGCCTTCTGGAGTTGCCGCAATCTCACCGTCCTTGACAATGATTTCTCCGCTCTTGATAGTGTACGCCGTGCCGCTGAATGCTTTTTTGACTGCTTCGTGCTCCACTGATGTATCAATTGAATCTGGATTGATATCGTAGATAGCAATATCTGCATCCGCACCAACACCCAGATTTCCCTTTGTAGCCATGCCGTACATCTTTGACTGTATTGCACGCGTCATAATCGCAAGTTCATATAGATCAAGTTCTCTGTCAATTCCTGGAAGGGCCATACGTCCAATTGCCAACTCAGGTAGACCTTCGATGATCTCAGCACGTTTCTTAGCACTCATCAGAAGTGTATATGCCTCTGGATAGTTCACAAATGTACCACCATTCGGGCTGTCAGTTGTGAACATCACTTTCCATGGATCCTTGACCAGCAGTGCAAGTTCCTGTCCGATTGCCCACTGAACAGCATTCACGAAATTCTTGGACGAATATGTAACCGGTACAACACCGGATGCTTCCTCAAGTTCCACATCTTGATTACTCCATTTTGCATGAAGCAAACGTGAGTTTGCGTATTCAAGAGGTCCATCTGCTGTCATCGTCATTGCAGGACCGAACATTGCCATTCCCAAATCGAATGTCAGGTGATTTGCACCGTTGATGTAATCCGCAACCATTGGAGCACCGGTTTCAAAGTCACGCCATCCAGTGCCTGCATAGGCATTGAACTGCACATGTGTAACGTGGACTGCCTGTCGATCGCGGCTGGTCTTAACATTTTCCAGCAGTTTCATGGACGCAATTGTTGTTTCGTAGTTCCCGGGTTTTCCGAGATTATTACAGTGGATGTGAATTGAGTGCGGTAGGTTTAGTTTCTCGTTTGCCTCTGCAAGTGCAAGAAGAATCTGCGCAGGTGTAACGTCAAAGTTGGGCACGGGATCATCCAGACCTGAAACATTCTTTGCCCAACCCCATGCTTCACCACCACCAGGATTCACGATCTTGATGCCATAACCGCGTGATGAACGAAGTGCCCATGCAACGTATGCTGCAAGTTTATCAGGCTCATTGTCCCTGATATACTCCATCACTTGCCAGTTGCTGCTGAACAGTGTCAGGCCGAGTTTATCCAGTATCGGTATTGACTCGAACTCTTCATGGGTGTGGCGCGCAGCCAAAATTGGTATCGCAGCTTCTGTAATTGTTGTGTAACCCAATTTAGAATATCGGTATCCAATTGCGAAGGTGTTGGGTGTATTGTATCCGACTTGTGCTCGGGTAGTTGCAGTTGGGGCTACTTTCCCGGATAGACCGGGGATGGGGTTCATCCGCATATCATGCGGGCTCATAAACCGACCAACATTGATCTTACCAGCACAGTGAGTGTGTCCGTCAAAGCCACCAGCCATAGTGAGTTTGCCACCAGCATCAATCAACTTTGCAGCGGACGAAACACTCTCAACGATCTTGCCGTCCTTTACCGAAAGGTCCATCTTTTCGCAGTTGATATTGTTAAGCGGGTCGCAGACAACTGCATTCTTGATAAGTAATTCTGACATTTCACGCACCTCTCTTAATTTCACGCACCTTTTGAATCAGGTCGCTTGTAATCTCCTCATCGGTCTTGAACTTAGTATCAATCAGTTTTTTCATTCTTAGGGATATGCCATCCATCCTGTATGCCGTACCTTCAGCTTCAACCCCTACAACAGCTGCAGGGAAAACCACATCTGCAACTTCCGTAGTGGGGTTTGCATAGGGGTCTATCTGGATAACAGGGATCTTGGCTAGATATTTTATTGAATCCTGCGGGAAGTGTGCACCGGCATCTGCAGCCGCGATGATTGCAGCGTCAACATCTCCTCTTGTCAGCACATCGTTAGCACCCGTTTCTCCGGGGTTATAATACGCTGTCCCGCGAGTAAAATCTATAGCCATGGGGAACCCGGTTTCCCAAGTTGCAACCTGCCCGAATCCGGTAACGTTGTAATGACCTCGCATTCCGATCATCACAGATTTTGAATGCTGGTTCAGGTCAGATATCAGTGATGAAACCATGTCACCGTTCTTGTATTTGGATCTGGACTGTGTTACACCCATACCGTAGAAAATGCAGCTGAATTTTGCATCTTTTAGCATATTTGCAACTTCGATAATATCCTCTTTCGGAACTCCCGCCACTTTATCAGGTATTACATCTTCATGACCATTCACAGCCGAACGGATAGCCGAAAGATACAGATAATCGGTTCCAGGTTCGAGCTGCACATATTTATCCGCCAGTTTTGCGGTGTCGGTCTTGCGCACATCAATGACTACCATTTTTGTGTCCTTGCGTCCTTTTTGCCTGAAGGAACCTGTTGAGAACGGGGAGTACCTACTCATATGTCTCGGGTGAGCATGTGCAGGATTGCAACCCCAGAATACCATCAAATCAGCCCGGTTCTTAACCACACCAAGTGTTGCAGCTGGTCCTCCTTTCTCCTGCACTGCCAGTGCGGATGGACCGTGACACACGTTTGCGGTAGAGTCAAAAAGAGATTTCGTTTCCTCTGCCAGTTGAATTGCCTTGCTTATGGCTTCGCATGAGGTTGAACACCAGCCATAGGATAATGTTCTCTTTGAGTTGGCTAGGATTTTCCCTGCTTCTTCGATTGCTTCTTCATACGACACATCAACTAGTTCACCGTTTTTACGGATCATTGGTGATTCGATTCGGTCGTGAAGGAACATTCCTACGAACTTGTTGCGCCCCAGTATACACGCGCGCTCAACACTTGTAATTTTATTATCTTCAACCGTTACTGTAATGTCGTCGCACAGCGACCCACAGAGTGAGCATATTGCATCTGTTATAACTGCCATTGTATTCCTCTCCTATTTTTACTCATAGTATTTTTTCATAAGTGATTTCATATCAAGTGGCTTCTCACCTGTTGGTTCGATCTGTGAAGGCACACCTTTAAATCCAGGCATACCGCATCCGTGGGTGTCGGGACTTAAAACAGCGTTTGCCCATGGTCCCATCGGAATGAATGCCAGATTGTCCGGGTTCCCATCGCATGTTTTTGCGAACACAACGACGTCACCGAATGCAGTCTTGACTTTAAGACTGTCCCCATCCGAGACTCCTAGTTTACTCAAGTCACTTGAGTTGAGTTCGCAATATGCACATGCGTCAAAATACTCTTTATGAGTCTTTGCTTCCAGGTGCGCTCCCTGGTAAGC
>JAFGOO010000031.1 GCA_016926455.1 Methanosarcinaceae archaeon
CAAGAAGTTTGCACTCCAAAATCAAAATCTAATAACCGTTTGACACCTTCGGAACGAGGGGAAGGGCTTGTGGACTTGTGAACGATGATTCAAAGAATGAAGCAAGAAGTTCCATGCGTAAGCGTGGAGTAGTTCACTTCTTTTTGAACTTGAAAAAGCGGCAGAGAAAATAAAAAAGATCATATGACGTAACAAATATATCATTTAAAAACCATAAATAAATGGACGAATGAGAACTGCTACATCTGGTATGCTGGATATGGATAGTATGGTCAGCGGAGGATTACCAGCCGGTAAAAATACCCTCTTTTTCGGAGGAGGATGCACAGGTAAAACGCTTGTCGGGCTACAACTTATTATGGAATGAGGGGATTAATATCAAACTAGCGTTTTCTAATTATGCTGGAGTCATGAATGGCTCACCAACAACAACACAATGTGAAGCATTTAAAAAGAAACGATAAACAATGAACGACTATGTAACCATCGGAATTATTTTGGAAGTATATGCATGGATATTAGCGGCTATCATTGCTACATATGCCACTTCGATCAGCCTGTTCTATCAACAAAAGTTCAATGAGAAGCCAGAGTACTACTTCTTTGTGGTTCCATTACTGCTTTTTATATTGGCAATTTTACAGATATTTGACCACGATCTTCCACTGATAAATTTGGTAGGAACTATCACAGGATTAATGTTCATTTTTTTTTCCTTAAGACTGTATATTCACATGACCGAAGGAGGCAGTTGACATTTTAGTAGAGACATTTGGCTGGAAACTAATGGTTATGTCGTTTTCAGCTGTGTTGTATATTATGGCAAAATTGAGCAAAAGATTGGGAGAAGCCATGCAGATCAAGCCATACTTTTATTTGTACTATGTAGGGATATTATTTTTTTTGTTTGCTTTAGGATATACTCTTGTCTTTCGAACTTCAGATCCTGATTTGACACACATGGTTTCAAATTTACTTCTCGCTATTGGGATGACACTCGGGCTGGTTGCAACAGTGAAATATTGGGGTTGGCTGATTAAGGAACTACTATAGACGACACTATGACTTACTATATCGCAGATTCTGCAGTTTTTATTATGGGGCATGTTAGTGATAGCTCAAAGCTGATTACTGTTCCTTCAGTTATAGGCGAATTAAAGAGCATGGACGCTATGCTTTGTTTTGATCTAGCGCTTGAGAGTGGTGCTCGGGTAGAATTGCCAGAACCTGAAATGATAGTTAAGGTTTTCGAAATGGCGAAATATACACAGGATATAGAAGATTTATCATCTACAGATGTTGATATACTGGCAAAAGCATTGGAATACAAAGAATGTGCTGAACTTCTAACAGATGATTATGCGGTTCAGAACGTCGCCTTACTACTGGGCATCGATGTAAAGCCGGTTGCGCAAAAAAACATTAGCGACTTGCTATTATGGGAAAAACAATGCATCGGTTGCAGAAAACGGTTTGAAAAGGGAGAGATATGTCCTGTCTGCGGCTCTCCTCTAAAAAAAAAGCGGAAAAGAAAACTATAAGAGCACGGATGCTCTATCTTTAAAGAACGTATTTTCATGAAGAAATTCATCAAGCGGGGAAAATATGAAGAACATAGATGATTTGATTCAGAAGGCATTGGAACTACAGTCAAATGGGCTTGTGACTGGACAGATAGCAGATGAGTTAAATGTTTCACGGGAAACGGTTACTTGGCTTTTGACCCGTTCTAAAAAAGAGGTTAGTTCTCCGGCACCAAAAGATATTTCAGTTGATTGGAGCAACATTGGAAAAAGTTCTTTCAGGCTTAGGTATACCTCCCAAGCTCTGTGCGATATGATATATGAAGTTCTCAGTGAGACGGATTCGGAAGTCGATACCGTTGTTGGAGTAGCATCAAGCGGCGTGCCAATTGCAAGTCTGATGGCCGATGAACTCGGAGCTGAATTTGCAGTTTTCCACTCCCAGAAAGATTACAGTGAGAAAGTTAAGAATATAGTGGGAACATTTAGCCGGAATTTTGGCAACATACATGACAAGAACTGTATTATTGTGGACGATGTGATCACATCCGGCTCAACGATCGTAGAAGTTATTGAACGTCTTCGTGAATGTGGGGGGAAACCCTTAGCTGCTGTCGTGCTTGTTGATAAAAAAGGTGCTGACATGCTCTCCGACGTACCTGTCAGATCAATGGTACGTATAGTTCGTCTGGATTGATTAATATCTTAACAACAACAGTTGGAAAGGGAATTCACTCCACTTCCACCAATCCAATTTTTTCCGCTAATTTAGAGAGCACTTCTGTGCGCATGCCTTCAACATACTTTATGCTTCCAACAACGAGATGACCGCCACCGTTGACTCCGGCACCTATGACCTCTTCATGCAGTTCACGCACCATTTGCGGGATGTTCATCTTTATGTTCTTTGAACGGATCACTGCAAAGTCCGGACCATAACCGATGGTTACAACGGGTTTATTTTCAAATTTCTGGCATAACCGGTCATGAACTTCACCTGATGTTTTTCCCGGTGGTGGGAAGGTGAATTTGTGGGCGTAGTTCTCAACATCCAGTACGTTCAATATTGCACCGTTTGCAAGGGTCCGTGATTTGATATTAGGAAGGCATGCATCCAGCTGGGCTGAAATCATCTCGTTTGCTTGCTCAAATAGGAGGGATACTAGTTTTTTGTGCTGAATTGAATCTCCCATGTTCAGGAGGTCATCTATAATACCTTTTCCACTACTAAACTTTAACCAGAACGCCTCAAAATCAAGAGCAAGGGCTATTTTCTTAAGCTGCTCAAGTGAATAGGTGTTTGATACAAGATCGATATAGCTGCGTGCTTCATCTGCCTCGGAGCGGTCCCCAACTGCCGATATTGCAGGAAGGTGTTTGATCTCGTCTACCACTTTGGGATTTATCATACGTGCGATTTCGGTACACAGCATACCGGTTGTCACACCGAAATCTCCCCCCACATGTGCAGGATTCACATGTGCAAGCAGATACTGGTCAACGACCTCATCCGGATGGTGGTGGTCTACCACGACCATATCTATCCCATAGACCTGCGCCTGTTTCATTGCTGGTGTGTCCTCTTCGGTGGAACCATTGTCTACCAGTATTACAAGTGGCATCTTCTGACCATGGCGTATAACATCCTCAAGTGCAAAGGAAATGTCCCTTGTTACGTCAGTAAGTTCGTAAAAGGGAGCTTTTGATGGAGCACGTTTATAAAAATAATACTCGGCATCAACACCACCCACATCCCTTATCAATGGCAGAATCGCCCGCTCTATGGCAACAGCAGCTGTCATTCCATCTGCATCCGCATGATGCCTGAGGATAATCGGTTTCGATTTTATGACTGCTTTCTTAATCTCCTTTGCCACCTTTTTCATGGCAGGTCTTAACTTATCCAGAATCTCACTATTGATCAGGAATTCCACATCAACCGGTTCAGCCCTGTTATCGATTGCCTTCTCAATGCGCTCCCTGAAAGCTGTCTCTTTAGCACCAGTGAGCCTTTTCATGCTAGTAGTTTCGAGCTGGAACCTGTTTCCTCTGGAGTTCACTTCTCCTGTGACAGATACAATCATGTCCATGTCAATATGAGGATAAGCCCGTTCACCGGCACGCTCAAAAGCAGCACATGAAACCTGCCCCACTTCATCTGATATTGTAAATATTGTTGGTCCGGCGGTTTGCTTGACCTGTATAACCTCACCTTCGAACCTGATAGCCTTTCCAATCTGCTCTGCAAGTTCTGATGATTTTTTGATGGGTAGTTCTTTTTCAAGTTCGATCGTCTGGTATTCATTGATATATCTTGGTATGAGGTCCATGTTGCCGTTCGTCTTGATGTCCTTTACCTGAACGATTACCTCATCACCAACCTCTAGGGGGCGGTTGATGTTACTTGTATGAATCAGTCCGCGAACATGGGAATTAAAATCTACGAACACACCAAAGGATGCCAGGCTGTTTACAAGTGTATGGTAATTATTTCCGACACCCACTTCAGCCAAGTTGCATGAGTCATCAAGGGCATAAACATGCTGGGTTTTATTGCATGCCCTACATATCTCCTCACCGTCTATAAGTCCATTAATTGTAGTCCCACATCGTTTGCACTTATAGAATACGCCCCTTCCTTCGCATACTTCACAGGGTTCAGTTATTTGTAGTTCACCACTTCCGCCACATTTTTCGCAGGTTGCGCCTCCTTTCAGAAAACTGCTCATGTCCTTTTCAGATAATTTCATAAGGTCAATTGATTTCGATTTTCCGGATCCCTTACACTTTGGACACTTTTCAGTTGATATTACTTTGACGCCTTTGCCACTGCACTCAGTACATTCTTCACTCATTTTATCATCAATATATTGATTATGTTGCATTTATGCTTTCGTGTACACATCTCAATCAATTGTTCAGACCCGCAATCCACTTCACTATTTTTCTAACAAGCATTAGCTATTTATCTTGAGACTCTCATAGTTTTGTAGGGTGTTATAATGGTAAGTGAATTTGTTATTCCGGTATTAGTTATTGTAATCGCATTTTTATTCCAGGCCATCAAGATGGTAAAGGAATATGAACGTGTTGTGATCTTCAGGTTAGGTAGACTGAGCGGTGTTAAGGGTCCTGGCCTATTTATTATAATCCCTATAATAGATAGTGTTGTGAAGATTGACCTTCGAGTTGTTACCATCGATGTTCCCAAGCAGGCCGTAATCACAAGGGATAACGTGACCGTTGAAGTGGATGCAGTCGTCTATTACAAAGTGACCGAGCCGGGTGCCGCTATAACGGCAGTTGAGAACTACAAATTTGCCACTTCCATGCTTTCCCAAACCACCCTTCGTGATGTGCTGGGACAGATCGAACTTGATGATGTTCTCTCACAGCGAGAGACCATAAACAGAGATATCCAAGAGCTGCTTGATGTTTCTACCGATCCATGGGGTATTAAGGTTACAGGTGTAACTTTAAGGGATGTTAGCCTGCCAGAAACAATGCTTCGTGCAATCGCAAAACAGGCAGAGGCTGAGCGTGAGAAACGTGCTCGTATTATCCTTGCAGAAGGAGAGATGATGGCTGCAGAAAAGATGAAGGATGCAGCAAAGTTTTACGAGGAGGTGCCTGTAGGGCTTAAGCTACGAGAACTTCAAACACTTGCAGAGATAGCACGGGAGAAAAATATGATTGTAGTTACCCCCTCCACCCAGATAGGGGATATTGCCGGACTCTCACAGGCATTTGCACAAAAACCTCAAAAATAAAACTGAAAAAAAATAGGGATAAGATATGAAGGTAAATCAGGTTTTGTATCTTATTCTGCTATTATTTTTAATATTTATTCTTTTATCCACATCATCTGCCAGTGCCTCTTCTGAACAAAAGGTTCTAGTACTCGAGATATCAGATTCCATCACCCCTGTAACGGATGATATTGTGGAAGATGCCCTGTCAGTCGTAGTTGAGGAAGATTTTTCGGTTCTTCTAATTACCCTCAACACGCCAGGCGGTGGTCTGGATGAGACCCTGAAGATCATCGAACTGATCGAACAGTCCGAAGTCCCTGTTATTGGATATGTCTATCCTGAAGGTGCAAAGTCATGGTCTGCAGGTACACTGATATTAATCAGTACGGATGTTGCCGCAATGGCACCGCATACCATCATCGGCTCTGCTCAGCCTGTTGAAATGTCAGCAGGTGGAATCGAGCCTGTGGAGGATTCCAAGGTTGTGAATGCCCTTGTTGCGGTTGCCCGGGAAAAGGCACGTATGCACAGCAGGAATGAAACAATTGCTGAAAGATTCATCACAGAGAACCTGAACCTGAATGCAGAGTCCGCTTTGGATGCAGGGGTCATTGAATTCGTGTCACAGACAATCGAAGATTTGCTGATTCAGGTTGACGGTGAAGTTGTGAAGGAGAAGGAACTTCGAACAGAAGGTGCACAGATCGAGTATTATGTGCCTTCTATGCGTCTTGCTTTCATGAACCTTATATCAAATCCGGTCATATCATCCATCCTTTTGATGCTTGGCATATACGGCGTAGTGCTTGGTATATCAAACCCGGGGGTTGGAGCTGAAATATTCGGGATTATTGCCATTACACTGGGTCTAATAGGCACAGGTTTCGATGTCAACACCGCAGCTATCTTCCTTGTGCTTGTTGGCATCGGGTTGCTGGCACTGGAACTTCAGGCACCAGGTTTTGGAATCTTTGGCATTTCCGGTATTATTTGTATCATTGTAGGTAGCATCCTTCTTGTGCCGCTGAGTTATCCACACTTCTATACGCCTGCAGAATTCCAGAAAACGGTTATCACTGCAATTGTTGCGCCGACTCTGGTTATTGGGATTATTCTTGTGTTCGTAATATACAAGGTGATCGAGATCAGGCACAAGAAACCAGTAATCGGTGAAATGATAGGAGATGTTGCCAAAACCATCGACCAGATAGCTCCAGAAAAACCTGGGTTTGTGAGGTACAAAGGAGAGTACTGGAAAGCGCGCGCTGATGAGTTAATCGAAAAAGAAGAAAAAGTAGAGATTATCGGTAAGGATGGCGCGATGCTTGTGGTAAAACGTGTATAGTCCTTGGGTAAATGTGAAAGTTGGTCATTTATTCCGTATCATCTCTATCACGTGCCGTTTTTTCTCCACTGCCTGAAGCGCTGCCCTGTCAATAGCACGTTTCATGTCCTCAAAGTCACACGGTTCATCTTCGCCGACTATCTTCTTGATTGGCGTGTAGGCAGATTCCCGGAACCGTGGAGTGAAGTCGTGCTTTTTTCCATTAATTATGATCTCTGAGCCAATGCCATCTTCTATTCTGCCTATTACATCGATCAAAACCCCTGCGCTTCTGACAGTGTGCATGATCTCATCCGCAAACCCTTCAGGTACAATTATGAGCAATGCGTCAAGGGATACGCCAAGATAATCGATCTCAAGAGATTCAAGCATCTCAAGAACAACATGATTTACTAGCGGGCGAATCCGGGATTCTTTGAACACAAGTTTCACACCTGCAGTTCTTGAGATCTCCTTTGCATCACCACGAATACCACCGTTGGTGACATCAGTCATGGCATGGATGTGGCTGGTAAGTCCTAACCTTATAAGTGCCTCACACGCTTCAAGGAATTTGATGTTGATGGTCTCATCGACCACTTCATGCATACCATAATATAGCGCAGTTGTGGAAATGGTGCCACCTCCGGCACCTTCTGTCATAAGGATTACGTCTCCAACCTCTGCCTGTACCCGGGATGTCAGGTCGGACGCCACGCCAACTGCACCAACCCCACCTGTCATGCGTTCACCGATAACCATGTCCCCGCCTATCCGAAGTGTGCTCCCTGTTACGAGAGGAATGCCTGTGAGTTCCGAGACGGTTGTGATTCCTGCTATATGGTCAAAGATCTTTGCAACATCCCC
>JAFGOO010000032.1 GCA_016926455.1 Methanosarcinaceae archaeon
AAGTTCCTTCAATCGTGTTTCAATTTCGTTTTCTAAAACGTTTCTACGGTATTTAGAACACCATATTAAATGAAAACCAATATTATATACTGTTGTTTTACTATGTTTCCATCGTTCTGATGTCATAATAAATTATATGTATGGCGTATATATATAATTTTTTTGATTAAATACCAGGTGGGGTATGATTCATCCCATGTCTAAAAATCATGGGTTTTCTCTACCCCTGCACCCAATTAGTCGTAAAACCCATCAGTATATTTATCCTTGAAAGGAGTCTAGGCGGTGGATTACCGGCAAGGTTACTGGTCTACTTTTCAGTAGATTCGAGAGCGTTGTCCGAGGTATTTCTCTACCATTTCACCTGGGCGATTATCTTGCACGCTCAACAATAATCCATGTCTTGTCTAGTAATCTACAGCCTAGCCCCTTTTGTTGCATAGCAACACATGCACTCCCGCTCAACCGGAATGTTAGAAATTGCATCCGATATAACCCCAAAGAGCACATTCTGCACACCTTTTAGCGTTTCTATCACTTCATCAACTGTCAGTTTTTCATCGCTCATCCCGCATGCGCAGTTCGTGACCGTACAGATGGATGCGTAACACAGTTCCAGCTCTTTTGCAAGTATCACTTCCGGTACACCCGTCATGCCAACCACATCCCCGAACTGGCGCATCATGTTTATCTCGGCCCTTGTCTCAAAGCGCGGCCCCTCTGTACAGATATAAATACCTTCATCATATTCGATACCTCTCTTTTCAAGGGAATTTGATAGGCATTTTTTTATTTCAGGACAGTAGGGTTTCACCATATCCACATGTACTGTTTCGTTGTCAAAAAAAGTTGAGACCCTGTTTCTAGTAAAATCCAGAAAATCATCGAGGATAACAAAACTTCCAATTGGGTGGTTTTTCATGGTACCAACCGAATTAGTTGAGATAACCCGTTTTGCCCCTAGTTCTTTTGCAGCCCATAAATTGGCTCGATAGTTAATCCTGTGTGGAGGTGTATTTTTCTTTGTACCCACATGTCTAGGTATAATGGCAATCTGCAGCTTTTTCATTTCGCAGATGTAGGTATTGACGTTGCCATAGGGCGTCCTGGTCGTCCGAGACTTACAATCTTCAAACGAGGTGAAACCAACACCTCCAAGGATCACAGCCGATATCTCAGAATCCTGTTCTTGCTGATTCAGTCGTTCCTTTTGTATCTGCATCCCTGACACCTGTCGAAATTTTTATTCCTATCAGGGCGATTATAATCGCACTTACGGTAGAGTACACAAGGTATTGAAGGGCAACCTCAGGTGTTGTATATATATTTATGACCGAACTGATGGACAAAAGGTACGTGCTCGCACTCCAGAACAGCAGGCCCAGTGAAATTACAAAGAATGTAGGAGATAGATGGCGGATTATCAGTTTTCCATTCATCCGGAGGTCTAGGATATTGCCGAAATTCGCAAATAATGCGGCTGCTACGAACCACCAGATTGAAGCATTGATAAAGACCGTTATCAGTGTAAGGGAACCATAGTACCAAACTCCTCCATTATTATAGTAACCCCAAACTTCCACCACACCTTGGACTGTTGCGATAACTCCGATAAGCACGGCTGAGGTGTAGGTTATGAATGAGATTTTACCTCTGTAAAATGACGTATTCATCCTGTCTGTAAAGACGGCAAACGCATCGTCAAGCCCGAATCCCCTGTAGAGCATGTAAAGCCCCACAGCTGCCAGAATTCCAATAACAGCACCTTCCGGATAGTTTGCCAGCAAAAATAGTGCATATATAATTGAGGCAAGTCCCATAGGCACGAAAAAAGTATGGGATATCTTCGGGTCGCTGAATGCATGTTTTAATATGTAGTAGGTACTTTCAAGGTTTGCACTCTGCATGACAACTATGCGTTTCACAGAGTCTATCTTTATACGGGACTGTATAATTGGAACCAGTGTCTCATCCTCGGCACCATCCGAGATGAATATAGCGCTTTTTGCATCAAATTCTTTCAATATTTTGTCAAACTGCTGGGAAATCTTCTGATCGGATAAGATGCCTATGTTCTTGTCGCCTGCAAGCGATATTATCTCGGCATCCATACCCTTTGCCCTTAAATCATCAAGTACCTTGATGCCGCCAAATATCGTGTTCGTATCAGAATCCTCGGGGTCAGCAGTTGCGAGTTTGACAGCAGCTTCAATATTTTTCTCACGCCCGATCACCGGTGTCGTGACTTTTGCCTTTTCTCCAAGATCGTTATCCCTATCGATACATATTATCAGTGTTTCCATGAAACCTCTTTATGTAATCTAAAAGGAATATATAAATAGATATCCAATGTGATGCTACAGAAGCATAAATAGTGTGGATGACGCTGGTCTACAGTTCATCTATCAACCACCGTGCCCATTTCAATTTCTTTTTCTTCATAGGCGATACATCGGTGTCTTCAAGGTCAAAACCAATGATTGTGATACTTGCTGCATTGAACTCCTTTGCGAGATAGACACACCTGTCACCATCCGTGAATCCCCCGAAATTATGAATATCATTCAGGGGTTTGGACTGAGTCGTACCTATAATGTCCTTAAGACGTGGCACATATTTTTCGAGCTTATCTATATTGTCACCATGGGCGTGGACAACAGCAATTGCACCTTTCTGGTTTGCGATGATCTCTTTTTCAATATCCCCGTCTAGATCGGTCACAATGATATCTGGGATAATTCCGGTGTCCACCAGTACTGCAGTGGCGCCATCTGCTGCTATTATTACGTAGTCTTTAGGGTCTATAAGTTTAAGATCGTCAGGGAGAACAGGTGCATTTCCACAGATAAGGACATCTTTTCCTTGGACGAGTTCTGCAAGTACTGGAGTGCCCACGGAATTTGCGTCTGTCAGTATTTCGGAAAGAATAATAGCAGCACGCTCATCCTCCTCTCTGCTGAATCCGAAATCATCAAGAATTTGCAGGTATATCGGTTCCCATAGGTCAAAATCCATAAAAACTCCAGAATTAAACTGGCGTGATGCCAATATGCATGGGTACGCCTTCAACATCCCAGTCTTTGACAAGTATTCCGGTGGCTTCAACATCTAACCCTATGACAAGTATCTTTGCTCGAACTTCTTTTGCAATAAACACTTCCATGTCAAGGACAAGGTCCAACACTCGTTCTTCACTGATCCTTATAAATGCCTTGATGCTCTCATCAACTGCAAGGTCGAGTTCTTTTCGCATATCCTGCACCCTGCGGATAACCTCTCTTGAGAAGCCCTCGGATTCAATCTCCCGGGTGAGCCTTGCATCAACATACACCATTCCACTACTGTACTCGGCATTTGACACATTTTCAGGAAGCTTTTCCTTAAAGCTAACCATATCGTTAGTAATGGTTGCACTGGTGCCGTCAGCAAATGTAATCTTAAACTCGCCGATCTCTGCCAGTGTTGTCTTCATCAAGGTTGAATCTGCCTGTTTTATAGCACCTATCACCTTGCCTGCATCGCTTTTGAAGACCGGTCCAAGAGTAGCCGGGGTGGGAATGGCTTCAATTCCAAGTTCATCCCAGGTCTCACCTACACCGTTAAGAACAATGTCCTTTGCATTTGTCTGGTCCATGAGCACTGACCTCAGTTCATTGACCGCAGAGGCGCTCTGTTCATTCTTGGGGGCAACGACGATACGGGATACTGGCCATCTCAGTTTGCGTCCGACCTTCTGGCGGGCATTGGCTGAAGCTTCCACCATGGACTGGATAATTTTCATGTTGGATTCGAGTTTCCTATCAACAAGGGCATCGTTGGCAACTGGCCAGTCGCACATATGTACTGATACTGGCGCGCTAGGATCGACATTCATGACAAGGTTCTGGTACATCTCCTCTGCTAGGTATGGCATAAAAGGAGCGATCAGTTTGGCGGTTGTGACGAAGACATCATACAGGACCCTGTATACTGCGAGTTTATCCGGGTCGTCTGCTTCCACCCATGTCCTAGGTCTGATCAACTGGATATACCACCTTGAGAGATCTTCTAGGATAAATTCAGTAATGGCACGGATTGCCTTGTGAAGCATGTAGTTATCCATTGCATTATCCACATCTTGGATGACAGCCTGCATACGGGAGAGCATCCACCTGTCTTCCTTTCGCAGGTGTTTCGAGACGGATTCAAGGGATACTTTTTGGGGGTCAAAGCTATCAAGAATCATATATGGTAGCGGGAAGCGGTATACATTCCAGAGGATGTTTAGTATCCTGTGGACGTTTGCGACTTCGTCACCGTGGAATCTCAGGTCATCCCATGGTGAACTAGCTGAAAGGACATATGCGCGCAGAGTGTCGGCTCCGTATTTTGCAATGACATCAGCAGGTTCGACCACGTTCCCGATGCTCTTTGACATCTTCTTGCCGTCCTTGTCAAGAGTGAATCCATGCATAAGCACGCTCTTATACGGTGCTTTCCCGAGTGCGATCATGCTTGCGCCTAATTGCGAGTAGAACCATCCGCGAGTCTGGTCGTGTCCTTCGGTTATAAAATCTGCAGGCCACCATCTGTCAAAAAGCTCTCTTGTATGCGGGAAGTTCAGTGTAGCCCACGAGGCCACAGCCGAATCGAACCACACGTCAAAAACATCGGGAACACGGAACATGATGCCTCCACATTCACATGGGATGGTGATATCATCCACATAAGGACGGTGCAACTCGGTCTTTTCATCAGCTCCAGATTTATCGATGAGTTCCTGTTTTGTGCCTATTACCTCAAGTTTGCCGCAGGTTTTGCATTTCCATATCGGTATGGGTATTCCCCAGTAGCGCTGGCGTGAGATGCACCAGTCGCGTGCACCTTCAACCCAGTCCCTGAATCGGGAAGATCCTGCCCATTCAGGATACCATTTAACCTTTTCGATCTCTGAAAGCATGTCTTCCTTCAGTTCTGAGATCTTCAGGAACCACTGCTCGGTTGCGAGATAGATTATTGGGGTCTTGCAGCGCCAGCAGTGACCGTATCTGTGTGTGATCGTTTCCTCGGCCAGCAGTTTATCCCTTTCATTAAGATCGTCCATCACTATTCTATTGGCGTCTACGATGTTCATTCCTGCGTACTTGCCTGCTTTTTCCGTGTAATTACCTGAAGGGCCCACCGGGCAGAATATCGGAAGGTTGTTCTGGATACCGACCTCAAAGTCCTCTATACCATGACCGGGTGCAATGTGAACGCATCCTGTGTTCTCGGATGTGACGAAATCTGCAAGGTATACTCCGTGCTGGAATTCTGCCTGTACTGGTATCACATCTGCAAGTGGGTGCTCATATGTAAGTTTTGTCAGTTCCTCGCCAAGAGTTGTCCCGAGAATCTTGTAATCAGTGTACCTTCCTTTCCTGAGGACGTTTTCAACTAGTTCGGTTGCGATTATTAGTATCTCTTTGTGTCCGTCCCCTGCGGTTGCAAGGACTTTTGAGTATTCGAAGGATGGATGGACTGCCACTGCGATGTTTGACGGGATGGTCCAGGGGGTTGTGGTCCAGATTACGATGTATGTGTCTTCTTCCCCTTTTACTTTGAACTTGATGTAGATTGAGGGGTCGGTGCGTTCTTCGTATTCCACTTCCGAGTCGGCGATTGCGGTTTCGCATCTTGGGCACCAGTTTACCACGCGCTTACCCTGCTCGAGCAGGTCTTTTTCATGCCCTTGCTTTAGTGCCCACCATGCAGCTTCGAGATATTCATCACGCAGGGTCATGTAGGGGTCTTTCCAGTCTAGCCACGCTCCAAGCATCCGAAACTGTTCGGTCATTTCGTCTTTCTGGGTCAGTGCGAATTCCTTACATTTTTCGATGAATCTGCCAACACCGTAGCTTTCGATATCTTTCTTTGATTTGAACCCGAGCAGTTCCTCGACCTTTACCTCGATTGGCAGACCGTGCATGTCCCAACCTGCACGGTCTAGGATATAGCGGTTGTTCATGGATTTGTAGCGCAGGATGGAGTCTTTTATGACCTTGTTCCACGCAGTGCCGAGGTGTATACGACCTGTGGTGTACGGAGGGCCGTCAACAAAAAAGAACTTTTTGCCGCCTTTCCTGTGTTCACGTACCTTTGAGTACGCATCGGTCTTCTCCCAGAACGCATGTATCTTTTTCTCTATTTCATTTGCGTTGTATTGATTTGTAATCTCCTGTAATGTCATTATAGGCAATCTCCATGAATGAAAGGTAATATGGCACCCTTCTTAAATGTAATATTTTTTTAAATATATCGTAGCGAACCCGCGCATTTGAGTACATATCTAATAACGAAGATGAGTCTATTTGTTACCTCAAATTAATGGAAAAAAGATTAGATGCTATTTAAGGATTAGGTTTTTGGGGTGGGTCATCAAATCTATTGGTGTTAAGCAATTTTCTAACATTTCCCGTACCAATAATTTCCCTATGATAACAGCTTGGTTCTCAGAGATTATTTTTATCATCACTCTTTCAATTCGGGAAACATCAGTCTAGGTATTTATCACTCTCTTTAATTCTCTTAGCAATAAAATTTATGGAATATTTTGGCGGGTATTTTATGTACAAATACACATGACCAGGGTTCACAAACATATCAATTATCTCAATATCCAATTCCCTATACGTTTTTCTGATACTCGCCTCTATCACATCGTTACCTAACCGCCACAGACATAATAAACCAGTTTGGAATTACGTGCTTTAGTCTGCAGATATTCCTTCGTATCTTCCATTAAATTAAAATTAACAAAAAGAATGCACGAAATCTTTAAAACCGTCCAATCACCTTATGCTACTGGTTATAATATCATCTTTGGGTGATCAATTGAAGATAAAATCCAGAGTTCAGCTTAGAAAATCAAAAAAAAACAAATTGATGGATGAACTTGTATCCACCTTCGGGAACAGTATGAGTCAACTATCTGACAGCAAGTTCGAAACAGGCACAGCGGATGAGTTTACCATTATTTTAATAGGCGGAAAGCCGCTTTTTTACTACGATAGCGTAGAACTCATTCCTACTCTTCGCGGGGCACTTGAACTGGAACTGAAAACCCCTACCGTAGTAGTGGATGCAGGTGCGGTTCGGTATATGGCAAAAGGTGCCGATGTAATGTGCCCCGGAATCGTCAAAGCAGACCCATCTATCAGGAAGGGCGATTTGGTAATCATTACAGAAGAAAGCCATGGCAAACCTCTTGCCATCGGACGTGCACTCATGCCCGGTGAAGCCATGAAGGCAGAATCTGGAAAAGCCATCAAGTCAATTCATTATGTTGGAGACAAGCTCTGGAATATCGATATATAATAGCATTTAAAATACCATGAGTATCTATATAAATAACATTAAATACTGACATGGAAACCAGCACATTAAAATAAGTAAACGCATCAACTAACGTTGAAATCACTATATTCCCTGTATATTATATATCTAAAAAACGTTCAATAACAAACTTAATTAAGAGAAATATTAATCTACTCAAGAAAGATTTGGAAAATAAAAGGTGCGGATCATGGCAAATCTCATGGATAAAATATTTGGCAGCGGCACAAAACCCGCAACTAGCGTTGATGAATATACGGAACTCGATTTGAGCAAATACGAGAAAGTAATGGCCGAGGAACCCGCTGAGACATATATCAGGGTTGCTGAACTTACAAACCTGAATGAACTCCCATACCTGAAAAAAGAGGTTTACGACGGGAATATCCTAATGATTGATATCTCAAATATCAAGGCAGACAAACTCCTTCTCGACCGTGCGTTAAAAGACCTGAAGGATGTTGTCTCAGACGTGCATGGCGACATTGCAGGCATCAAGGACGATCAGGTACTTGTGACCCCCACCGGTGTCAAGATCGACCGATCAAAGATAATCGGTGGGAAATATTGACCACTGAACGTTCATCAAAAACCAATATCAACACTCGCACTTCCTGTCCACTTTGCTATAATGATTTAGTTATTCAATGGCAGAGTGACAACATTCCTTTTTTTGGCGAAGTAATGTACATAACTACGCGTTGCGATTGTGGTTTCAGGTTTGCAGATACGATAATCCTAACCCAGAAAGAGCCAGTGCATTATGAGATGACTGTCGAATGCGTGGAGGATCTGAATGCAAGGTTCATCCGCTCGACTTCTGGAACGATCCGTATCCCCGAACTTGGTATAGATGTGGAACCCGGGCTGGCTTCGGAGTCCTATGTGACCAATATAGAAGGAATTTTGGATAGGATAAGGAACGTCGTGATAACAGCAACCAACTGGGTAAAAGACGATGAAAAAAAATACGCTCACGGTCTAGAGGTCCAGAATGTACTGGAAGACGCAATGAAAGGCAAACGGAAACTTACGGTTGTGATCGAGGACCCACTTGGCAACAGTGCAATTATCTCAGATCGGGCAATTTCAAGGCCACTTACCCGGGAAGAAGCAGGCAGGCTGAAGACCGGCATGATCGTATTTGATGTGGATTCATCGGAACTGACTGTGGATGAATCAGAAAACGCACAACCAATTGGAAATTAATATTATCGTAAAAGTTAATAATCCTTTTATAAATTGAAAACCTCTGGTGACAGCATGGTAGAACAAGAAAAAGATGCAGCACTTCCTGCAAAAGGGAATTTTAGCGAATGGTACAATGAACTGCTCAGGATAGCCGAGATAATGGACGTTCGGTATCCTGTAAAGGGATTGTATGTCTGGCACCCCTTTGGTTTTTCCATCCGGAAGAACGTCTATTCCATCATGAGAGAACTCCTTGACAATGACCATAATGAAACACTCTTCCCGCTCCTGATACCCGAGCATGAGTTCATGAAGGAGGCAGAACACATCAAGGGTTTTGAGGACGAGGTGTACTGGGTAACACACGGTGGTAAAGATCCCCTCGAAGTAAATCTCGCACTCCGCCCCACCAGCGAGACTGCCATATACCCTATGTACAAGATGTGGGTCCGCTCCCACGCAGACCTGCCGCTCAAGCTATATCAAGTAGTGAATACCTTTAGGTATGAGACAAAGCATACGCGTCCACTTATTCGACTTCGGGAGATTACATCGTTCAAGGAAGCACATACTGTCCATGCCAACTGGGAGGATGCTGCAGAGCAGGTTGAAGAAGCGATTCGAATATACCAGGAGTTCTATCGCCGACTTGCCATTCCGGTCCTTCCGTCCAAACGCCCGGACTGGGATAAGTTTCCGGGTGCGGATTATACTATTGCTGTGGATGCCCTGATGCCTGATGGCAAGACCCTTCAGGTAGGAACAGCCCATCATCTTGGCAGCAATTTCGCAAAGACTTTTGACATCAAATATGAAGATCCCACAGGAGAACAGGTGTATGCGCACCAGACCTGTTACGGAATCTCTGAACGTTCTATTGCGTCGCTGGTTTCGATACACGGTGACGATAAGGGATTGGTTCTCCCTCCAGAGGTTGCACCGGTACAAGTAGTAATTATACCTATTATCTTTAAGGACGGGACTGAGGTTCTCAAGGAATGCGAAAAGGTCAAATCAACACTTGAAGAGGCCGGAATTCGAGTTACAATTGATGCAAGTGACAGGCGTCCGGGTGCCAAGTACTACAGGTGGGAAATGAAAGGTGTACCGATTAGGATCGAGATCGGACCAAAGGACCTGAAGAACAACGCAGTAATAATGGTTTTTCGTGACAGTGGCGAGAAAGAACAGGTGCCGCTTAACGAAATCAAAGACGAGGTTCTCAAGAGATTTGTCACGATTCACGCCAATCTCCTTGCAAAAGCTGAGACAGCCCTCAACAACCGCATATTCGATTGTGTGACACTTGATGGGATACAGGGAAAACTCAAGCAGGGGATTGTTAGAATGCCATGGTGTGGTAAAAAGGAATGCGGACTTGCGCTTGAAGAAGAGATTGGTGCAGGAATACTTGGTATTCCCACCGGGCAGGAGGGAGAGAAATCTGCCAAATGTCCATTATGTGGCACTGATACTGGTACTTGGGTATATGTTGCAAGAACATACTGACAAATTAAGGTATTCATATATTAACTAACCAAAAAAGGAAATTGCCATGGAATGGGTTGTACCAAAAAGCACTCATGCACCTGAAAAACCTTTGTTTTTGTGTGTGCTTTCAAACACAGAGACAGCCCATATTCCGAATATTTCCGCAGCTGGGAAAACAGCGAGCTTGACAGACTATACACCTGCAGGAGATGCGGAAATTGTCGAAACAGGCAGCATTATCAGTGTACCAATCATGCCCATGACACCGCCGTATGATACCCCAACACCTGCGGTTATCACACGGGCAGCCCTCAATCTCACGGGTGTTCCAAGTATGTTCGTAAATGCCGGTCTGAGGGTTGTTCCTGATATACCTGTTGTGGACCTCGGAGCTAAACCGGGGGAAGATATTCGGAAACCAGTTGTAGTCCACGAAATTGCTGATGTTTTTGAGCGTGCACTCAAACTGGGGAGGGAAATCCAGGATAAGACCGGCTTTCTTGTCATAGGTGAAAGCATTCCTGGGGGTACAACCACTGCCATGGCTGTGCTGAATGCGCTAGGTTATGATGGGAATGTGAGCAGCAGTTCGTCCTTAAATCCACTTGAATTAAAAGAGCAGGTTGTCAGAGAGGGGATGGCTGCCTCAGACATCACATTCGGTAGTCTTCGTGGAGATCCCATGCACGCAATAGCGTGTCTTGGAGACCCCATGATGGTGTCAGTAGCTGGTATAGTTGCGGGTATGAAGGATACTGAGATTGTGCTTGCAGGTGGGACACAGATGGCGGCAGTCTTTGCAATAATCAAGCATTTGGGTCTTGCCACTGATAATATTTCGGTTGCTACTACCATCTATGTCGCAGACGATGCCACCGCCAATTTTAAAGGCTTGATGGACGCGCTTGGCATTACTGCATATGTAGCAGACCCGGGTTTTGAAAAATCACATCTTTCGGGTCTTCACAGGTATAAGGCGGGGGATGTGAAGGAAGGTGTAGGTGCAGGAGGTGCAATGTATCTTGCATACCTGCATGGTGTTTCCCAGGAGAAACTCCGTCTCGAGGTTGAAAGAATATGCAAAGAGCTTTGTGGATAGGATCGACCCTGATCATACTTTCAGGTCTAAAGCCTTTTTGGGTTCTATATTTTGTGGCCTCTGCACTAGAGCTACTTTAGGGACATCAGTGTTCTCTTCCATCAAATCTCTGTCTTTGATAGATTGAGATGTCTTTTGACTCTTCGCAATATTAAACGCTTCTTTAGTGTACGCCATTAATCTCATGAATAAGTCATGGACTTTCTGGCTTTTTTATTAGTTAATGAATGCAAAAAAAAGAAGTAGCTGGATGATATCCAGCACAGAATTTTAAAGTTCCATATCCTCAGGAGGCATTCCTGGTGCGCCGCCAGCTTTCATTGAAGTTGATGCTATAACATCGTCGATCCTCAGGATCATGATCGAAGCTTCCGTAGCAGCATTGATAGCTTGGGTCTTGGTACGCAGCGGTTCAACCACATCGTTTTCCCACATATCAATAACTTTACCGGTATAGACATTCAGTCCGAAGTTCTTGTTGTCTTTTTCATGCTGCGAGCGAAGTTCCACAAGCATGTCTATGGGGTCCAGTCCGGCATTCTCTGCCAGTGTCTGGGGTATGATTTCAAGCGCTTCTGCAAATTTAGTCACAGCAAGCTGCTCTCTACCTTTAAGTGTTGTTGCATATTCCTTCAGTCTCAGCGAAAGTTCGATTTCAGGTGAACCGCCACCAGCTACAATTTTCTTATCTTCCAGTGCAACACCCACTACCCGGAGTGCATCGTGAAGCGCGCGCTGAAGACCATCCACAACATGCTCCGTACCTCCATGGAGGATTATTGAAATGGATTGGTGGGTTGCACATTCAGTAATGAAAGTCATACTTGAGCCGCTTATATCCTTCTCTTCCACGAGTCCTGCTGAACCAAGATCAGATTCGGCAATTTCATCAAGGTTCTGGATAATCTTTGCACCTGTAGCCTTGGAGAGTTTTTCCATATCGCTCTTCTTGACTCTTCTTATAGCATAGATTCCAGCCTTTGCAAGGTAATACTGTGCCATGTCATCGATACCTTTCTGGCAGAATATCACATTTGCACCGCTGTTGATTGCTTTGTTAGTAATCTCTTTAAGCATCTTTTCTTCCTGGTCAAGGAACATGTTCATCTGGTCAGGAGATGTAATTTTGATCTCTGCGTTAACTTCGGTTTTCTTAAGTTCGATTGGGGAACTCAAGAGCAGGATATTTGCATTTTTCACACTTTCGGGCATGTTGGGATGCACGCGTTCCTTATCGATAACAATTCCGTCGATTAATTCTGAATCCAGTATGCTTCCACCTGCACGTTTCTCGATTGTAACGTCATCCACATCTACTGTTATGCCGGAATCCGTTTCTTTTGCAATGTTTTTCACAGCATTCACGGCGAGTTCGGATAATTTTTCCTTGTATGATTCCACGCCCTTTCCAGTGATTGCGGTCGCTGCGATCTTCTTTAGTGTTTTGGTATCATCAACATCTACCTCGATGGTGATACTTTCAAGTATATCGGCACATTTATCTGCAGCATGTCGGTAACCCGAGGAAATGACCGTTGGATGAACGTTCTTATCTATAAGTTCCTCTGCCTTTGCTAGGAGTTCACCTGCAAGCACCGCAGCTGTAGTGGTACCGTCACCCACCTCGTCATCCTGTGTTTTTGAGACTTCGACGATCATCTTTGCAGCTGGGTGTTCGATGTCCATTTCCTTCAGGATTGTGGCTCCATCATTTGTAATCACCACATCGCCCATGGAATCCACAAGCATCTTGTCCATCCCTTTGGGTCCAAGTGTTGTGCGTACTGCATTTGCAACGGCCTTTGCTGCTAAAATATTGTTACTCTGGGCATCCCTGCCCCGTGTTCTCTGGCTACCTTCGGCCAGAATAAAGATTGGCTGTCCAGCCATTTGTCCTGCCAAGTTTTTATCCTCCTTAGTATAGTTATCTAGTAATTCTCCCATAATAATAGAATATCATCGTTATTCCTGGAGAAAGCGCAACCAGTGCTAAATCCAGACATTCTTAATGCAGGCACTTCTATATAAAGATAATCAATAGAAAAATCAAGTTTAATTATTATGCTAATGTGATAAGAGCAGTTATTCAAACAAAAATGTAGTCCTCGCTCGTTAATTTGATTTCTTTATATATGATTGGATTTTTTACATGGCCAAATCCCCTGATCGATTCAGAAATTTGACCTGTTAAAAAGGTACATATGGTCATCGGAATAAACAAACATAGCAATTTGTTCGAATTCTTCAAAATACCGCTATTATCAAACTCGAGTCCCCTTGAACACTGGAAATCTATGATATTCCTTACGTCCTTGCTAAGGAAGGTTGTTGAACGCAATGCGAGACCCAACGAAAAAGAGTTCACACTCATAATACACCGGACAATAATGCTTTTGTTCATTGAGTACGTTAGTAAATAAAAATCTGGTGAAAAGCTCATGAAAATAAATCAAGCCTGTGTTGGTTGTGCTCAATGCGTTGCGTTCTGTGAACGGGATGCCATCAGGGTCAAAGGGCGTGCATATATCATGGAAACATGCATTGATTGCGGCATGTGTGCAGCTTATTGCCCTATGAAGGCCATAGAGGTGTCGGTATGAAAGCTTTGGTAATAGGTGCCGGATTAGGTGGACTGCTAAGTGGTGCTAGGCTTTCCAGAGCGGGTTACGAGGTCGAGGTTTTCGAGCGGTTGCCCATTATTGGTGGAAGGTTCACGAACATCGAATACAAAGGATTTAAACTATCAACAGGTGCGCTTCATATGATACCTCATGGATATGGGGGACCTCTGGCGCAGTTACTTATCGAGGTTGGCGCAAATGTGAAAATAGTGCGCCCATACCCTCTGTCCATGATACGCATTCCTCCAAAAAAAGGTAACACTGATTATAAAGAAGGGTACATTGACATCCCTTTTTCCAGTTTCAAGGACCAGTTTTCCAGAATAAATCAGTTAAAGCTTGCGAGCCTGCTTGTGACCACAAGGATTTACCCTCCCACAGAAGGCACATTCGGGGAATGGATATCCCGAAATATAAAAGATGAATGGGCTTTTAAGATCGCAGATGCCTTCTGTGGCTGGTCTTTGAGTCTGGGATGCTTTGATGT
>JAFGOO010000033.1 GCA_016926455.1 Methanosarcinaceae archaeon
AAAGCTTATTAGATTTTGATTTTGCAGTGCAAACTTCTTGATGTTGATTGCAGCATTGATATCCCTATCGTGTTCTGTATTGCATTCTGGACAACGCCAATCTCTATCTTTCAAAGTCAGTTCTTTATTATGAAATCCACAAATATTGCAGATTTTAGTCGATGGCTCGAATTGACCGATTTTTAATAAGTTTTTTCCGTTTCACAGGTTCTTATTTTGTTTTCTAAAGCCCAATTATAGGTAAACCTACACGCACCGATATATTTCATAAAAAGGCCTTGTTGCTCTTTGTTGGGATATAAACGGCATTTATAGGCTTTAAGCATTAGTAGACATTATGCTTTGACAACACGTATAGTTTTTGTAAAAAATAGAGAACATACTAATGTTGTATTGGGATATTACGCCTCAAACCCCCCATTTTACGAAAGGAGACTTCTCGGCTTACAACTTAAATAGCCATTATGTTGCTATTTTTAATTTGAAAATTGGATTAAATGTTCTAATGTCGATAGACGGTAACGATATATATCTTCATGACGTAATATACTGCAAATATTAATAGGGTGGAAATATGTCATACATAGGCGAGGAACACAAGTACCTTATCAAAAAAGTGCATGGAAGGGAGATTTTAGATTCCAGAGGAAATCCAACAATTGAGGTAGATGTATACACCAATAATGGCGGGTTTGGAAGAGCCAGCGTACCTTCGGGTGCATCCACTGGTACAAACGAGGCACTTGAACTTCGGGACAAAGAAGTCCGTTATGACGGCAAAGGGGTGCTCTTGGCTGTTGAGAATGTGAATACCACCATTCAGGCTGAAGTTATCGGAATGGATGTACGAAAGCAGCGTGTGATCGATGAATTGATAATCGCACTCGATGGCACGGAAAATAAATCAAATTTTGGTGCTAATGCAATTCTTGGCGTTTCCATGGCCATAGCAAAGGCGGCTGCTGATTCATTGAACATGCCACTGTACCGCTATCTTGGGGGTACAAATGCATTCACACTCCCGGTTCCTACCATGAACGTGTTAAACGGCGGCAAGCATGCGGGAAACGATCTTTCGATCCAGGAGTTCATGATCCAACCAAAGGGCGCGGATACATATTCTCAGGCTCTGCAAATGGGAGCTGAGACATATCATGCCCTCGGAAAAGTTCTTGAAGCAAAATATGGTGCATCCGCAACCAATGTTGGCTATGAGGGCGGCTATGCGCCACCAATTGGCATGACACACGATGCACTGGATGCACTTGTAAGTGGGATTGAGGAGGCCGGATATTCCGATTCGGAGATTACAATTGGTATCGATTCTGCTGCATCAGAATTTTTTGACGGGAAACATTACTCTATAGATGGTAAATTGCTTACTCCTTCAGAAATTGTGGATTATTACCTCGAACTTATAGACACATATCCAATTATTTTTATTGAAGACCCATTCCATGAAGAATCGTTTGAGGATTTCGTAGCTCTTACAACCGAAGCATGGGATACCATAATCGTTGGAGATGACCTGTTCGTGACAAATATTAACCGTCTATCCAGAGGAATCAAGATGGGAGCTGCAAATGCATTACTTCTTAAAGTTAACCAGATAGGCACGCTCTCAGAAGCGTTCGATGCTTCAAGCATGGCTATACGGAACAGTTATAATGTTGTAGTAAGCCATCGCTCGGCAGAGACAGAGGATGCTATGATTGCTGACATTTCCGTTGCGATTGGTGCTGATTTGATAAAAACGGGTGCACCTGCAAGAAGTGAGAGAACCGGAAAATACAATCAATTGCTCAGAATCGAAGAAGACCTCGGGGATGCCGCACGCTATATGCAGCTCTGATTTACATCCAAGTACTTTTTAAGGAGGATTTTGTTCTAAAATGCTGTTAGAGCCAATTTTATATTTGCTTTTTATTCTTGCAATTCCACATAGATGAAGGTTAAGAGTCTATTAGTTTGTTGACTACTTCGAGTTCGTCAAATCAGTTGGTGGGTCTACGGTCAAAAAATCACTTGCTAAAATTATACATAAATGTTATTATTGTAAATATTAGTAGTAGATAAAGACCATAATGCTGCTATAAACATTCTTGATCTTGCCGTAGGAACTACGGTAAATGTATGTGAAGTTGAACCGTTGGGTTTGGAAATGAAACAGGAAGCCACCTGTTTTTACGGGTGGTAGGTCACACCACCTTCATACATAAGTACTTAACACAGCATGACAGATATTATTCTATAAGTGAATCCGATTTAATCTTAAAACCGAAATTTAATAAAATTCAACCTTAAAAATGGAAGTATAGTGATGCTTCGACAACGATTCGTTCTTGACACCACCGCTCTGACAGATACACAGATGCGTAAAGTGATTGGTAGTTCTAAGCTGTGTGATGGAATGCGGGTAGCACTTGACCTGATAGCAGAAGTACGCCTTCAGTTTGGCATTAGCTGCTATGTAGCTTTTCCTTCCGTGTACGATGAGTTGCACGAATTTGCTAAGAATAATGGTTGTGACAGTGATGTGATTGCAAAAATTGACACGTGGCTTGTCAAAAAAGCACCTGACAGGTATAATGTTATGATCCCCTCCCGGATATTCCACGAGTATGTATCCTATATGCGTGAGCGGATCAATAAAGGTATGGGCGTAGCAGAAGAAACTATATGGGAAGCTGCCATAGAGTGTCTATTTTTAACATCCGAAGCAAAGAACAAACATGAGATAGAAGAGAAGATCGAGCGAGAGGTCATAGGAGGAATCATTGGTAAATTCAGGAATAAATATCGTTCAGCTCTTCGATATGGAATTCTTGATAGTGCTCCTGATATAGATGTGCTGTTGCTCGCCAAGGAACTGGATGCGGCTGTTGTTGCAAGTGACTTGGGGATCCAAAAATGGGCTGAACAGCTTGGTGTTAGATTTGTGCCTGCTGCCTCTTTTCCCATGATGCTTAGGGAATACCTGAAACACACCCCATCACTTGCTTACAGTGGAGAAGGAGAACTATTTGACAATTTACCCTAACCATAAACCATCAGTGTGAACTACTCCACGCTTACGCATGGAGCTTCTTGCTTCATTCTTTGAAACATCGTTCACAAGTCCACAAGCCCTTCCCCTCGTTCCGAAGGTGTCAAAAGCTTATTAGATTTTGATTTTGCAGTGCAAACTTCTTGATATTGATTGCAGCATTGATATCCCTATCGTGTTCTGTATCCCAACTTTGACAGTCAAAAGTAATAAGGATGTTCTTAGTTTTGTTATATTCGATCAAAATGCAACAAAAAATAAGAACACATTTATTATTTTTGACTGTCAAAATTGGGTTTTAACAATATATATTTTTTTGTATAAAATAGAGAAGATACTAATGTTGTGTTAGGATATTAAGCCTCTCATCCCCCATCTTACGAAAGGGGACTTCTCGGCTTAAAAGTAAAAAAAACTTCTAGAGCAAATGATCTCCAGAAGCTGCCTTTTATCCTCCAGCTAAAAAGGAGACCAGTGCAAATGCCATGGCAATCTTAAAAAGTTTCGATGATTTAGCTGCGTCGTTCATAACAAGAATCTCAAAGGCAGCTATCACAAAAAAAACATCTGCAAGAGCTACTATATAGAGATATGTAGTACTTGGGATTATTGATTGCAGGTATGGAAGGGGGCTCAGTAATACTGCAATAAAACCTATTGATGCAGCAATGTACGCGGAGCTTTTAACACCCAGCTTAATCGGAAGGGTGCTTGCACCATCCTTTTTATCACCTTCTATGTCCTCGATGTCCTTTACAATTTCACGCGCAACGGTTGCAAATGTGGCAAGTAGGAACAAAACCAAGAGGACCTCTAAACCTTCCAGCCCGAACAGAGCACCACCGAACAAGAAAGTTGAACCTGTTAAATAAGCGACAGCAATGTTACCAACCAGCATGGTGCGCTTCAGGGTCCTAGCATAGTAGATAAGAAGAAGGGAATTGAAAAGTGCGATTATTCCGCATATTGGGTTAATAACAAAAGCCAGTAAAGTGCCGAGTGCAAAGAGTATGAGTGAAAAATAAAGGGCATTCAGAAGTTTAATCTGACCGGATGGAATCGGACGCAATGGCTTGTTTATAGCATCAATATCAACATCAAAATAATCATTGATAGCATTCCCGCCACCAGTTACCAAAAACCCTACCAAACAAACGAGTCCAGTATCGTAATACGAGAAAATTATGCTTCCATTTTTTAATATATTGTATGCAATAAGAACGCCTATAGCAACAGCAAATGCTGCCATTGAACAGTTTCCGTAACGCATCAATTGAAGATATGCACGCATATATCTCCCATAGTCATCTACTTCTCTTAATCTCAAGCATTCTGTCAAGTGCACGTTTTGCACGAACCCTTACGTCTTCTGGAACGCTGACAACATATTCCATTTTTTCAAGCGAATGCAAAACAGTCTCTAGAGTTATCATCTTCATGTCCGGGCATATTGCATACTCGCTTGCAGGATAGAACTTCTTGTCAGAGTTTTCCATCTGTAACCTATAAAGCAAACCATTCTCAGTGCCTATAATAAACTCCTTGGATTGCGATCCTTTCACATAGTCTGTCATGCCTGTGGTGCTAAAGACACGATCTGCAATTTCAAGTACATCAGGGCGGCATTCAGGATGTGCCAAAAATTCGGCATTCGGATGTTTTTCTTTCATCAGCATTATGTCACTTACCATTATGGAATGATGGGTAGGGCAGTATCCTTCTAATGGAATTACCGTCTTATTCGTATGTGAAGCAACATATTTTGCCAGGTTTTTATCTGGAACGAACAGTACCTCATCTACATCCAGCGAATTCACCACTTCAACCGCATTGGCAGAGGTACAGCATATATCACACTCCGCCTTCACAACAGCAGTTGTATTGACATAGCACACTACAACTGCATCCGGATACTCTTCCTTTGCTTTTTGAAGCAATTCCAAGTCAACCATTGCGGCCATAGGGCATCCGGAATCAATCTCTGGAATTAGAACTGTTTTATCAGGAGAAAGGATTGCGGCACTTTCTGCCATAAAATGAACGCCGCAAAAAAGGATTACATTGGCATTCTGTTTTACAGCTTCCTGACTAAGTCCTAGGGAATCGCCAATAAAGTCAGCAATTTCTTGGACCTCATCCCGCTGATAGTTATGGGCAAGAATCACAGCATTGCGTTGTTTCTTCAATTTATTTATCTTATCGATAATAATTTGTTTATCCTGCATATAATCACTATATTAATGCAATTTATTTTATCAACCAATGTAGAGAAATTGCATTACAATAAGCACACTTACATAAAACGTTTTCTTATGGTACATGAAATAAAGATTATTAAAGTTGGGTGAAGCTTAAATTATCTTCATTAGCGAATCCATAGAAAATAGGGGTAAATATGACAATTTTCCTGTAAAATCAAGATTATTCTACATTCTCATCTGATTGTGAATGTTTATGTTCCCACCTGAACTTGACTTGCGATTTTCTTCAAGGTGGAAATCGCAGATAATGCCGCCAGATAACTGGTTTTTGGGTTTGTCGGAGAAGGTGCATTCTCAACCCTTGTGATGAACTTCCCAAACTCCCCTTCTACTAAAATCTCATGTACGTTTCTGGTCAATGCCGGATTTGCGATGATCTTGACTTTCGTATCTTCAAACCCGATCCCAGCAAGACTCAGTGTTGCAGCAACATTCACATTTGCAGGGAATGCCTTGACTGCCTCACTTGCTGTCCCCTCGAACAAGGTTGTTATACTGGTTATCCTTTTAAGATCGATATTATTTTGGATGATATAAGGAGCTCCTGCGAAACCTTGAGGGGGTTTTTGTGTGGTCAGTATAACAGAATATATCTTTGCAATTGATGCAGATTTTAATCCGTCGAGTCCGGTAATCGCACCTGATGGCAGATACACCTTGCAGTCGTACTGTTTTGCAAGGTTAAACACCATGTTCCTAAGCTTTTTGTCCGCAAGAGCTCCAACGCTCATGATCATAAGATCGCAACGCGAATGGAGTGCGGTAGGCACAACTTCATAAACCGCTCTCTGGGATGCACATTCAACAACAAGGTCAACATTTTTTACCATCTCTACAATATCAAGTACGAGGGGTTCAGTTTTTTTAAGAATTGATTTCAAATTTGAAACGTGCTCTTTTTTCCTATCATATATTGCATAAAGTTCAACGTCTATGGAACCATCATCTATAGCCTTGCATATCTCGGTACCGATTGTTCCACATCCGACTACTCCTATTTTTAGCATTCTGAGCTCCCTGTTTGAATTAATATTATTTAAACCCTAATATACGGTCACTGGATAGTATATATTAGATCCTTAAATGTGAATCAATGACATATCCCAAGCATATAAATCTCTTGAAACATAAAGTATCTGCGGTGAAAGGATGCTTATCACTGAGATTGAAAGGTTCATTGAAGAAGATATCGGATACAATGATATTTCTTGTACCATGGTTCCAGATAAGATGATTGATGCAGTCATATTTGCAAAGGAAGACTGCACCCTTGCAGGACTTGACGAAGCTAAAGCGATCTTTGATTATTTTAACATAAAGGCACAGACGAATTATTCAAACGGTGATGAACTTCATACCGGTGATATTGTTTTCACCCTCAGAGCAAATGCTGTATCTGTTCTACGTTCAGAACGTCTTGTGCTGAATTTTCTTGGACACTTAAGTGGCATCGCAACAATAACACGTAGATGCGTGAATCTTGTTAGGTTATATTCGACCGCACGTGTAGCTTGCACAAGAAAAACAACACCTGGGATCCGTAAATTTGAGAAAATGGCAGTTGTGGCAGGAGGTGGGGACCCACACAGATTCAATCTCTCTGATGCTGTCATGATAAAGGATAACCACATCAAAATGATGGGGATCGAGACAGCGATTCAAGCTGCAAGGTGCGCCAGTTTTACACAAAAGATAGAGATTGAAGTAGAATCCACATCTAATGCTTTGTTGGCAGCGAAAATGGGCGCGGACATCATTATGTTGGATAACATGGACCCTGCAGGCATAATACGTACCATAGAAACGTTAAAACATGAAGGACTTCGTGAATCTGTGATAATCGAGGCTTCCGGTGGGATTGTGCCTGATAACATTTCCGAATATGCAAAAACCGGAGTAGATGTCATTTCCATGGGTTCTCTTATCCATAAAGCAAATTGGACCGACATGAGTCTGGAGATTTCAACGGACAATTGAGAAAATATAGTCATAAGCTTTATATTAGATTTGCATATTTAATTTAGACAAATATTATTGAGCTACAAAAATATTATTGAAAAAATGCACATGAAGCGTTTTTTTGATATTGAGGGAACATGGTTGATTTAAAGAAAATATCTGTGTTTGTTTTTTTAGCAGCATTGTTTTTGATGCTGTTAGTCGGAAATGCATCTGCAAGGGTTTCAATTTTCAACGGGACAATCACCGAAGGTGATGGTTACCAAATTAATAATTATGTAATTGATGTTTCAAGTGTTTTTGTGGAAGCAAACACAGCTGTTTTTAAAGTATATGAAGGGGGTGAATTGAAGAAGGATACAATGATTGAGAGAAATGATTCAATTGCCTTTGATTTTGAAGAGGGTGAAATGGAGCTAAGACTTCTGTCGGTTTACGGTGGTGTTCTGCCAGTAGCAAAGGTATTCATTACAGTATCAGACTATAATATTGGGAACATCTATACAAGTGGCATTGTAGATGGGGGTCACGAACATGCAACCTATTCCGGAACTCCTGTGCTTGAAATCACAAAGACTGTGGACAAAAACAACATACTGGTTGGAGATTCTATAAAGGTGACGATAGCTGCAGTAAATACAGGTAACGACGAAGCTAAGGATGTGATTTTCACAAACCCCATGCAGGAAAGCTTTATACTTGAAGACATATTTGTTGAGCCAGCCAGCACAACGTCTATAGATATAGGTGAATTAAAAACAATCTACGTTTATATACTAAAGGCTACCGAGGCAGGCACCTTTACATTAAAGCCAACAACAGCAACATTCTCGAACAATGCAGACCAGAATTTTCCTCCTGCCACCTCAAACACCCCAAAAGTAACCGTGGAGGTTCTGGAAATACCTAAGAAAACCGCGGTTATAGAAATCTCTACAGATGTTGATAGTGTTTCTGTTGCCAGAAATGATCAGATAACTGCTACAGTCCATCTTAAGAATGCCGGTGATGCACCTGCAAGTTTTGTATGGATTGAGATAGCGGTTCCAGAAGAATTTGAATATATAAGTGGGGACGATGCGATAGAAATAATTGGAGGAGTACCGAAAATCTATATGGATTCGTTTGGACCCTTGCAGGAGAAGGAGTTTTCATATACATTAAAAGCAAAAACACTTGGGACATATACCCTTATATCAAAACTATCGTATGAGTATAATAACGATGTTGATTTTGAAAATCAGAAGGTGAGCACAGAATCGGTTACAAATGATATTTATGTACAGAAAGGAAAATATGATGACCTATATGAACAACCTGTGTATATATTCGTCCTGCCAATAGTTGCAATTGCTGTAATTGGTGCATGGATATACCATCGATATAAACAATATAGATTCTAGCCATCATCTAATATTCATGCAAAAGCAATTTCTATATAATATAAACCCGGAGGAATTATTTGCTTAACATCTTAATCGTAGGAAATGGACAATGCGGTAACCGGATTCTTGATGCGGTTAACAAACAGGCATTTGCCGGAAAAAACAAATTTTCAAAGTTTTACTCACAGCAAAAATTCAAAGGTAGGGTAGAAACCATTGCTGTCAATACTGCAAAGAACGACCTAAAAGAACTAAAATATACCAAAGCAAAGGATAGGATACACATTCCTCACCTGCACGGTGTTGGAGCAAACCGAAATGTTGGAAAACAGGTATTTTTGGATAACAAGGACATTATAATGCGCTATATAGAGGAAAAAGGCAATTTTGATGTGGCATTTGTTATTACATCCGCCTCAGGCGGCACAGGCTCATCATTTACACCAATGCTTATCAAGGAACTCAAAGAGAGATATGACTTTCCTGTATATGCAATTGTAGTTTTACCATTTAGGGAAGAGGGAACCCTCTACCTGCAAAACGCAGCGTTTTCTCTGCGGGATATCCGAGAAAGCGGATCCGATGGAATAATTCTTTCAGATAATCAGTTTCTGAAACAATTAGGTGGTAATGTGCAATCTGCCTACGACGGGATCAATGATATGATCGCTGAGCGCATTCTGTTTCTGATGGATGCATTGGACAGCGAGATGATGATGGTTACTGACCTCGGAGATTTTAAAACCGTTATGAGCGGTGGTGCAGGAATTGCAACAATTGGATTCTATAAATCCTCTAAAGACGTGCCTGTAAAAACAGCGATTCAGAAGTCACTTTCCCCAGCAGGACTCCTTTTCTCGACAGACGTGTACGAGGAAGCAAGTAGGGCAATGGTGATTATCAAAGGTGACAAATCCTATTTGAGTATTGATGATATCTCCAACGAGGTTGAGAAACTTTCTGGAGCGATTGGTCATGTATTCAAAGGAATTATTATAAGAAATGGTGTATATCCACAGGTTCTTGCGGTACTTACTCTGGAATCGACTTCAGAACTTGAAAAACTATATTCTATCGCTGTGGAAGCAATTCACCAAGAGCGGGACAAAAAAACACGTGTGGAAACTGAAAAAGAAATCGAAAAAGCATTTTCACAGATCAATGGTCTTGAGCCACAGTATTGATTCAAAATGATTTTCTTTTTTTAAGACTCAGTATTTACGGGTGATATGTTTGGTATCAACTGCAGAATCAAAGACATTAAATCCCTATATCGAAATGTTAAGACCTGAGATTGCAGATATGGATTTGGCCCTACCGGCAGCAAGTGCACTGTTGGCATCATATCTTCTGACAAATTCCTTTCCACCACTTATCCCATTTATAATAGCGGTTATTGGGGGATATGCAGCAATCACAAGCTCTTATGTATTCAACGACTGCTGTGATGTGGACATTGATGAGATTAATCTTCCAAACCGTCCACTTCCCTCATCGGATATCTCCAAAAAGTCAGCCCTGTTATATGCAATCTTTTTAGCATTGATTGCATCTGCGGTTGCACTTTACCTAAACCCTGAATCATTTGTGATACTGATCATTGCGGTCCTGACGATTAGTATCTACTCGAAAGTGGCGAAAAGAGCTACATTTATAAGTTTTGTGCCGGTAGGTATCGCTTACGGACTCGTGCCCATCGGTATCTGGCTTGCCTTCGACCCGGCAGGAATCCTGAAAGGCGGTGATTATGTGATACTGCCCCTTCCTGCAATATTCTTAGGGATAATGATGTGTGTTACTGATTGGGGTTTTACATTGTCCGGTGTCGCGAGAGATGTGGAGGGTGACCGTGCCCGGGGAGCACCGACTTTTCCGGTCACTTTCGGAGTAGCGGCAACATCGAAAATCGTAACCTTTTGCTGGGCTTCAGGTGTGATCGCTTCAATTGTTATCGGATGGACTGCACGACTGGGACCCCTGTTCTTTGCAGGGGCAATAATTGGTGGTTTATGGATACTCATACAATCGTTTGACTTCATTAAAAACCCATTACCTGTGCGTGGAGGAAAACTGTTCCTTCAGGGTTCCAGATACAGGGGATTGATGTTCGGTTCGCTTATCCTTGATGTTATCCTTTGCACGGCCTCTGAAAGTTACGCTGAATTCTTGTGGTAAGATAGGAGGATATTGATATGGATGCAGATATTATTGTGATTGGCGCTTCTCCCGCCGGGATGATGGCTGCTAGAAACGCATTCTTAAAAGGTGCAAATGTCATACTAATTGACAAAAAAGCGAGACTTGGACACCCACCACATCCAGCAAACACTTTTTTCAAGGGAATGTTTGACAAAACTGGAGAGAAGATTAGCAAAGAATACATAATAAAAGAACTAAAAGGCGCACATATCGTGGCGCCATCCGGTGAAGAGGTTATAATCGAAACCCCCGGATACATTCTTAATCGTACAAAATTTGATGAGTATTATGAAAAGAAGCTAAGAAATACAGGATTGAATCTTCTAATGGGTATTGAGGCATATAATGTGCTCAAGACCGACAATATATTCTCTGTAAGCACTTCTAGTGGTGTATTACACTCAAAGATCGTAATTGTTTCCGATGGTATAAATTCAAAAATCGCGGGACTTCTTGGACTGAAAACTATGAAGTATCCAAACGATATTGGATGGGCTATGGAAGCCGATGTCGAAGCTAATGGGATCGGTGAATCAGATATGTTCGAGTATTACGTGGGAAGCGTTGCTCCCGGCTGGAAATCAACATATTCGCCACGTGGAGGAGACAGTGCAACACTTGGTGTTTATGTCAGAAGGCACGGTACTGATGTCTCTAAGTTCTTTGATGCATGGGTTGAAAAATTCAAGCGTATCAAAGGACTGGACGAGATAAAGATTATACAAAGATATGTTGGTGGCGATCCCATTGTGAGCATTCCAAACCAGATCGTTGCAGATGGAATTATGATCACTGGCGGTGCGGCAGGTCATTCAGGTATTGGATACAGTATGCGTGCTGGGCAAATATGTGGAGACGTGGCTGCTGAAGCTGTTGAAAAGGGTGACGTTTCAGCAAAAACGCTTTCAGAATACAAAAAACAATGGAACAGAGAGTTTAGGACAGAGTACTACCTTGGGCGCATTGCACTTGAGACGCTGCGTAAGATGACCGATTCTGAGATCAATAAACTCATGGAAACCTTTAAAACACAGGACTTATCATTCCTGCATGGCAGTTCCTTTGATAAAGCAATGCAGGTGTTTTTGTTCATGCTAAAGAAAAATCCTACATCCCTTTTGTCCTACAGGGCACTGTTTAGAAATAAGTAAAGGCATTAGTAGATGAACACGTATAAATAGGCTGGCTTCCTGCTCCAAAGAAAACTCACTGGGTTCTCCATATGCCTTAAATCGGGAAGTACCTTCACTACTCGCTCCATTAATAACTCAAGCGGCTTTACTTGTACTAATATAATATGGTATTCGTTACAAGACATAACGAGTAATAATGATTTGATGTGATATATCTTAATACAGACATTTGACGTAATTCATCTATAAAGTTTGAAAATGGTGGTATTCTTACTACAAAGGTGATAAAATGAAATATTATTTTTATAAAAATCCATTTTTTAAAGTATATGCAGAGGTAGAAGCCGGACGTGTCCGAATGAAGACAGCGGGTCTGGCAGCGCCCCTCCTTAAACCAATGGTTTCGGAGATGCTGGATATTTTTGATGATGTGAAACCTTCCAAGATCGAAGACAATAGATTGATCTTTTCAACGTGGATGCCACCTATACCAAGCACAGCATTTGATCGTCTTGTCGCAAGCCAGATACATGCCATACGCGGTAAAATGGTTCCTGAACAGGTGACGATATCGGTTACCGAAGAGTGTCCTAACAAATGTATCCACTGTGCATTGCCAGATACCAAAAACAAATTAAATCTTGCTCCTATTATGGTCAAGGATGTGATAGATCAGTCCATAGGAATGGGAACAACATTAATCATATTCGATGGGGGCGAGCCACTTGTCTATGATGGTCTTGAAGACCTTATCAACTATGTTGACACGAAACTTGCAGTAACCATGATGTTCACCTCAGGAGTTGGACTTACGGCAAAGCGCGCGATGAGTTTGAAAAAAGCTGGACTCTACGCTGTGAGTGTAAGCCTTGACAGTGCGAATGAAGAAGGGCATGATATAATGAGGGGAGTCCCTGGTGTGTACAGGAATGCGATTTCAGCAATAAAGAACTGTCTGAGTGCAGGGATGCTTGTGAACATTTATGTTGTGATCTCTCCACGGAACATCGATGAATTGGATGATTTTTATACGCTTGCAAGAGAGCTGGGGGTACATGAACTCTCTTTTTATGAGATAGTTCCAACAGGTCGCTGGATTAACCATGAAACAGAGATACTGTCTTCCATAGACCACGAAAAACTGGACATTTTTGTAAAAAGTGCCGATGAAACAGAAGGTCCAAGGGTTTTTTCAATTCCACATGTTATGAAGACTACCGGGTGCTTTGCAGGCAGGAAATGGCTGCATGTAACCCCCGAAGGAAATATTCTTCCATGTGCATGCATACCGATTACATATGGAAATGTTCATAGTGACAGCCTGAAAAATGTATGGAAAAATATCCGGAAAGATCCAGTCTACAATGCGGAATCCTGTCTGATGCGAAACAGAGAATTTCGACAATCATATTTAAGGAATGTTAAAAAATAAAAAAGCTATTGGGTGATGTTAACCACCCGTTATGAATTCGTGTATTATCACTTCTTCAAAGCAAACCAGATCTCTGGAGGGCCATGAGGTTTTCGGTGGTAAGTTTTTCACCGGATTTGAATTTCTCGTAAATATCCTCTGCATCTTTTCTGGCATCAGCTTTTGCATTCTCTTTCTTGCTTTCCGATTCTTTCTTCTTCAATTTACGGATCTCTTTGTTAATATCCCGAATCTCTTTTTGAGCGGCTATGAATTTTTTGTGATATTCGTCAGCCGTTTCTTGGACCCTTACAAATTCCCTATGTGATGCATCGGAATCTGCACGTATTTTGTCAGCTTCCTTGAAAGTAGTAATCATGTTATTATGACTATCCTGTGCTTTCTGTGCATATTCAGAAAGGATTGCATGATATTCAGAAGCTTTATCCCGAATGGTTTGAGCTTCCGACAATAGATTCTTAAGTTCGGTGTCGCCTTCAAGCTGCTCCTTTTTAGCAAGGTACAGTTTCTGGAGTTCTGTGATCTTATTGACCAGTTCTCGCTCTTTGCTCGTGCTCAATACTTCTGTCTGCTGTGCAAATTCCAGACGATCAATGTCTTTTCTGATATCTTTTATAGACGGACCGCCGAGATTGTTAGCTTTCCGGATTGTGTCGACCTTAAGAAAAAGGTCATTAGCTTTGGCATTGACCTCATCACGCAGTGATTTGTATTCTTTTACCTTCTCATTGTTTTCATCGCGAAGTTTCTTGAAATTCTGTGCTTCATTAATGAGGTCTTTTGTGTTTTTATTAAGTTCGTTGCGATTTGCAGCAAGAGTGCTTGCTTCGGCATTGAGTTCATTGCGTCGTTTTTTATACTCTTCGGACAGTGTCTTCAGTTCTATCCTTTTCGAATCCAATTCTTTCAACATTTTTATTTTATCTCCCGCTCCAGCAAAAAGGCTGGCATTTCATATATTTCTAATGTACAATACCCAGTGTCATTCCGGCTCAAAAGATTCGAGTACAGGAATTATGGCTCTTAGGTTTTTGTCTGTAATAACCACGTTCGCATATTGATGCAAGACTGGTTTTGAATTAAACGCTATTGAATATCCCGCCTTCTTAAAGATTCCTATATCATTAGCTCCGTCTCCAATGACTACACATTCTTCCGGGCAAATATTGTTCTCTCTAACAATCTCTTCAAAAACCCGCTCTTTTGAGTCGCCTGCTATCAAAGGACCGGTAAACTCGCCTGTAAGGCAGTCATCCTCGATTACAAGATCATTTGAAATCACATAATCCATTTGTAGGATTTCGCCGATACGATTGGATATCAATCTGAAGCCGCCTGAAATCATTGCAGTGATATAACCCATTGATTTAGCATATTTTAGCAAATCTTCGGCACCTGGCATGAGAGGGATACCATTAACCGCTTCTTGCGCGGTTTTCAGTGGCAATCCCTTAAGAAGTTGTACTCTTGTAGAAAGTGCATCCTTGTAGTTTATTTCGCCTGCCATAGCGTTGTTTGTTATTTCAGCCACTTTATCAAACACTCCTGCCGCCCGTGCGAGTTCGTCAATGGTTTCGGCATCTATCAGCGTGCTGTCCATGTCGAAAACGATTAATTTTATGCGTTCCTTTTTAGAATCGGTGTTGCTGATGTTATTCACTTTATCAATCCTAAATTTAAAAATCCTAAGGCATCAGTTGTGAAAGAACGGTATATACGATAGCGAATGCAGTACAATAACTTACATCCCTTTTAACCTTTTCGGAGATAATCAACAATATTTAAGAGACCATAAAATTAGAATTTTGATTTAAAAGCTTGCCTACTTTTTCTATAAAAACCCTAACCCCCCCAAAAAAAGGCTGTTAAGCCCATTAATAAGTTCTCATAGCATAAATTTTTTCAATCTCATTGAGTTTATACGATTTATAAAAAAATCCTCTTTGGAGACTCCATTCGAAATTATGTTGATCAAAAAATAATATTAATTGACATAAAGAAACATTTTTAGTGTCAACTAAAAGACGGGATACGATTCATCACATGTTTAAAGAACATGGGATGAATCATACCCCTACACCCCGTCATTTGTAAACTTTTAAGTGGAAAAGATAATTAGATTTTTTTAAATTAAAAAAGCGCCGAGGGTGAGATTCGAACTCACGAGGCGCGTTAGCACCACCGGTTTTCAAGACCGGCGCCGTAGTCC
>JAFGOO010000034.1 GCA_016926455.1 Methanosarcinaceae archaeon
CCACCAAACGTCTTTGCTATCAACTGGTGTCCTAAGCATATCCCAAGAATTGGCCGATCGATTCTTTTTACATATTCGGCGCATCTGCCTATCCTTTCCATCGTTGGGCCGCCACTTAAGATTAGACCGTCCGGTTCTTCACTTAGAATGTCTTCCACAGATGTCATATTGGATATAATCTTTGTATCCATGTCAAGGTCGCGTACTGTTCGATGGATTAGGTGGCAGAATTGCCCATAATTATTAACAACTAAGATTTTCAACTCTCTCATTTTGTTTATCCTTATTTTGAGAAAACTTAGGTATGCTTGCAATATAGAATGATGAATAAAATATATAAGATTATTCTCGAAACTTAAATATCTCTTTTATTTTGTATGAATCATTAAGTACACCTTCGTGCCGTATGCTGATATATTTGATTTTCTACAAATGACAGTTTTGTGTTCTAACATTTTCTGAGCCTCGTGAAACCACAAGATTATTAAAGTCCAACAACTTATTAGCTTCTGTAATCATCGGTTTATGGTTACATTAGTGATTGAAAGTTAATGACGAGTTATTAAATTAAACACTCAGCCATAGTCTAATCACATCATACAAAAATAGTTGAAATCATCAATTAGTAATTTACATTATTCATAAAGCATTATTCGAATCAATATTAGATAACACAGATGAGCATATCCTAGAGTAACACTTGAAGTCCAATAGTGGCAAAAAACGGGTTGACTGTTCAGGTACATAGGATCGTAAAATCCTGAAATGTCGAAAGAGTTCCTGAAGGATACTAAGTGATAGATTGCAAAAAAAAGAAATGTTATTTCACAAATGAGTTATACTTTATCTGATAATTTCAACGTGCAACTCGGCAGATATGCGGAAATGCTGATACAATTAATACTGAATGGCAGTATTTACTATGTGGAAAAAAAACAAATGCAGATGAAACACATCTAAATATATCTGTATTTAAGTAATGGCGTTCGAATTTACTCGGACAGCCATCATAATGGTGTTTCCCACATATTTTGTAAATTACTTTGATTCTACTATTTTTGCATAGGATTGCCTAACATGTTTATAGGCTAATAAAAAAATCATTTGATAGCAACTTATGGAGAATAATTATGCAAGATACAGATACTACAAAGTATATCATCCATTCTAAAATAAATGCAGATGGGATTATTGAGCGACCAGACATCGTTGGAGCCATTTTTGGACAGACTGAAGGTTTGCTTGGTACAGATCTTGATCTGCGTGACCTTCAAAAAACCGGAAGGATTGGTAGGATTGAGGTTATGGTCACTGCAAAGGGTGGAAAATCAAAAGGGAGTATTTTAATTCCATCCAGTCTTGACAGAATTGAGACCTCTATCTTGGCAGCATCGCTTGAAACCATTGATAGAGTAGGTCCTTGTAGTGCTAGGATTGAAATAATGCAGATTGAGGATGTCCGCGCAACCAAACGAAAGCAAATTGTAGATAGGGCGAAGTTCATCCTTACCTCCATGTTTGATGTAAATATGCCAGAGTCGCAGGAAATTGCTGACGAGGTACGTGAATCGGTACGCATCGAAGAAATGATTTATTACGGGAAAAATAAGATTCCCTGTGGTCCAAATATGCTCGACTCAGATGCTATTATAGTTGTCGAAGGACGTGCTGATGTGCTGAACCTTTTGCGATATGGTATAAAGAACACAATTTGTGTTGGAGGTACAAACGTTCCATCCGAAGTTGCCGAGCTTACCAAAAAGAAAACAGTTACTGCTTTCACAGACGGTGACCGTGGAGGAGAACTTATAATAAAAGAACTTCTGCAGGTCGCAGATATTGATTTTATTGCTCGAGCACCAGATGGAAAAAGCGTTGAAGACTTGGTTCAAAGGGAGATTGTGAGGGCTTTACGTCAGAAATTGCCTGTTGAACAGGTTATTGATCGGTACTCAGTAAGGGAATCAAAACCATCCAATATCGGCCGGATTTCAAGATTGCCAAAACGGAAAGAACAAAGAGCAGAACGTCAGATACCTGCAGTTGCAAAGATACAAAAGCGTTCTGTTAAGCAACGTGGAATAGTTGCTGTAGAGCCAGAAGTACCACCGACAACGTCTACCCAAAGTCAGAGATTCAAGCCTCACGTGGATGCATTAGTGGGAACGCTTGGTGCTCGCCTCTTAGATACAGATGATAATATTGTAGGGGAAACCGATGTACGCGACCTTGTGAACACCCTGAAGGACTATTCCGGTGATGTGAAAAGTGTGGTCTTTGATGGTGTAATCACCCAGAGAATACTTGATATTGCAGCAGATAAAGAGATTTCCAATCTTGTTGGTGTAAAGGTAGGTAACGTAACAAAAAGTCCTTCAGCAGTAAAAATACTGACTGCCAGTGGATTGTAAATTTTTAATTCGGGAAATGTTTTCACACATTTCCAACATCTTTTTTTATTTTGCGCAGAATATACACGATTATTCATAAACAAAATATAGACAAATATAATTAGTAGACGAAGGAAATCTATTTCCTCCAATAATGGTTTTATTTAAGACAAAAGACTGTACTTATTTGCAGTGAAATGATGCTGCGTGTGTATATTTATTATATGGGTAGGTTATTGTTATGCACAAAGACGAATTAATACAGCTACACACTTTGATGGCTCAGATGAAGAAATATTTCGAATGCCAGGGAACTGATTATAATTTTGACGAATATCAATTGCTATCTATTAGTCCTGTACATATTCATCGGAGTAAAGCAGAACACAAACATGCAATCTTTGTTCTTGGAAATGAACTTGCATCCTTAATATCCGATGATGAGTACTCAGGTGTCGGAAGAACGTCTGCACGAATGCAAGAGCTTGCAGCTCGTGCTAATACGGAAATTACTAACAGCAACTAGATATCAGTGCCATTACACAGGTTCGTGTCGTATAGGCACGACCTCTTCTTTTATTTTCAAAGCGTTTAAAAGAAAGGGCTGGTGGAGCCGCATTTTCATAATTATTCCATCTTCGCCATCACTATAGTATCCTTCTTCGATCCAGCAGGGCACAAACCCAAGGCGACGATATAGTTTTTGTGCGCCTTTGTTGCTTGCCCGCACCTCAAGGCTAACGTACTGGAATGCGTTTTCATATAATACATCAAATATAGCATAAAGCAGTTGGGTTCCGATCCCACAGTTTTTATATTCACTATTTACAGCAATTGAAAATATACGTCCTTCCATTTCGGTCAGTTGATAACCTACTACATAACCAACAACTGATCCCCCGGCTTGGGCCACAAGGAAATAATCTCTATTCGTTTCATAAAAATTGATGTATAGGAATGGATTGTGTTCACTAAAAGCTTCCATTTCAATAAGTAGAACATCCTGAAAATCATCAGGTTCAAATTGTCGTATAATCATAACATCTTATAAAACACTAATGTTAAAAAAGAATATTGAAAAATAAAAAAGAAAAACAGGAGAAAGGTTTAATCTTCGTGCTCGAACAACCTTCCTTCTTCCTTTCTTTTTTCATACCACATTGGAAATTCTTCCTCTGCCCTTTCGGGTGAAATCTGACCCGTGAACATCGTCCAGTTTGCAGGGAAGAAACTTGGACTTAAGTGTACGTTATACAAGTGCAGCATCAATGCGAAGCCTGCCAGTATGGCATCCATTGTATGGACTGTGAACAATGCTGGTAGGTAATCTGCAGGTGCAATATAGGCCACAAAGAACGACGGGAACCACATGAAAAAGCCCGTCACGATTAGAATCGGGAAGAATATAATAGTTCCCCAGTAGTCGATTTTCTCGCGGTATGCGTATTTCCTATATTTTGCCTTATCTGTCATGCCGATAATGTAAAATGTGTCTAGGAAAGGATGTACAATATCGCTGGGGCGTGGGAACATCTCTCTTGACTTCCACCATGTACGGTCACTAATATAGTACAGGAAGTGATATATCATTAAACATAAAATCGCACCGCCTGCAAACCTGTGAATTGCAGTTGTAGCGCTGTACCCGCCAATGGGCATTGCAAGGTATCCCAGATCGTCAGGGAACTTAATCACAAGTCCCGTGGCAAATAAGACCAAGCATGTTACAGCGAGTATTGAATGTTGTATTCTCTGATTCAGATTGAATCGTTCCATATTAGGTTCTGATTTTGCTTTGGCCATTGTTATTCACCACCCGACATTATAGATTTTAAACTCATAAGCAGATGGTGGGTGACCAGGACTGCAAAGAACGGAACACCAAGGTCAAGCACATACATAATCACATGAGCAATAGTTTCTGCAATATGTCCACCATGGCTTAATTCGACCTCCTGTGAGGACATTCCTGGATAGACATCATGATATGGTGTATTCACACCGAAATGCATGTAGATGGCGTAAATACTCACAAGTGTAATTACAAGGGATACAATCCACAATGTAAGTGAAAGAATATCTTTTTGTGTCTGATTCATATTACCGTGCCTTCTGATAATTAGAATAATTATTTTCTATAATTGGAATCTCAAGTGTAAGCATTTATTAGAAAACCATCATCCAAGATATATACGTTTCGCAATGGCATTATTTTGGCTTTATTTATATATTTTCGATGCAACACCACTTTTATATAGATCGGTTTAACCCAAATTACAAAGGCCTTCAAATTTCACGGATTCCCGCAGAAAAATTGATAAACTTTATATAACTCATCTTCATTTACTACATCAGGAGATATAAATGAGTCATAAAATAAGTTTCACTACATGGTTAATTTCCGCAGCAATTCAGGTGCCGGTGTGGATAACCGGACTGTGGTGGTCAATTTACTTCATACCAAACCTTCTGTTTGGCACGAGTTATCATCCAGGTCATGATATCGTAACAAAATATGGTGGTACATTAGTTATTATTATGTTACTATACGGTGTTGCATTGTTCTCATATGGTTTCATGGCACATTCATTTGGTTGGCCTAAACCCTTCTTCAAGGATAACGAATACTAAGATTATCGTTATATTTTTACTAAATCTATTTTATTTTCTTAACGTGTCTTAGGTCAACAGCTATTCCACGTGTTGAATCCTGCATTTCTTTTCCACCCATCAGTGCACGCCCTACGCAAAAGGCTTTACTGCCTGATACAATAACCTCATCATTTGGACGAATATGTGGGTTAGCTTCAACAACACCTGGTGCAAGGATTGATCCCTTTGGCAAAAAATCGTCAATTTTCACAATGTAATTACTGTGAATTCGCAGTAATTCTGCTCCTGCTATTGTCAGTGCAAGTGCACCGTACTGCGGCACAAGTGTAGCAACCTGCTTTTTGTCTATAAATACTTGATATTTAGGATATATCGCCTTGATGACCGAATTATCAGGTAACAGTATCCCTCCTGCACCGCTTCCAAATTGGTAGTCTGCAATTGCGCGCATTAATTCCTTTTTTATGAAATCCGATGTACGTGTACGTCTGGTACACAGTCCTTCGATTGTATTTCTTAATTCAAACAGTGATTCATGAGATATCACATTACCACAACTTGTATAAATTATCCCAATACCCAGCCTTTCAGCTACCGATTCACAGATTTCCCGGTACGTGCCTTCAACATGAGCAACAATTGATGAATATCTGTGCTTTGAAAGGTACCTGAAAAGACGATCAGTTACCCATTTTTTTTCCTCTGCGTCCCAGTAGCCAGTTACAGCAATATCATAATGTGCCGCAGGATAGGTAAGCTCCAGTTCTCTTGGGACGATGCCGAGTGGAGATGTAATGATAACCTCATGTACGAACACGCGGTTCTTTCCAAGTGCCCAGATAAATCTCTGATGTGAGTTTGAGGTGGAATACGGTTTTTTTGCAGAGCAGGGCAAAAGGAGCAATATATCCACATCAGGAGGGTTGTATCTTTCTAAAACCCGCTCAGCAAAGCGCACCACTTCTACACGTGTGAGTGATTCACAGGTGTTTGCAATTAGCTTTCCTGAGCGAAAGATTGGGGCGTGCTTTTCCATATAATTATATTCGAAATCCGAAAGTCTCAAAAGTGCGGTTAGCCAAGGTCGTGTTCTGCATTGTCCTTCTACGTACTCACGTAGCGTACCAGCACGTACCCTCTCCCGCACAAGTGCCAGTTCGGCAATAAGCACATTCCGGTTGTGTCTTACTAAAATTTCTGCACGCTCTTCTCTTCCCATTTTCCTGATTTCTTGGATGTTCACAGATGCGCATACCTGACATCTACATGGGAGTTCCGAGAGTGAGTCCAGATAGAACCTGCCCGAAGAAGTAAGATATATGTCATTGTATGCGGCAATCACAGTTCTTGAATCGTCTACCACATCGACTCCCAGATACACGAGCATTGCCAGATTCTCAGGCAGGCAGATGCCAGGAGTATAAAACGCAGTGTCTTCGAGAATATTGCTCTTTAGTTCAAAAAATGTGTTCAAAAAATCTCTCGCATTGTTCTCAAAGCATCCTGCGCCTTCCATTACGTAAAGATCGCTTTTTCTGGGTTGCTGCCCTGACCGCAATGTGGTTCCAATGGCTCCACTGTCTATAAAATCAAGAGCATTTGTAGCTTTTAGAGCTACTTCATCAGGCACAGAAGGTGGGAACGACTGATGTGGGTGGATGATGAGCGTATCTTCGCCAACCAGATCGCGAATCTCCTTCAAGCATTCTTCTGCGGCTTTTTTTGAACCCAGTTTCCATAAAGAGCCTGCGTCTATTATGGACATTTTTTCTAGGTTTCCTAGTGTTCCTGTATCTATAATATATGGCGTCTGGATGGGTGTGTCAAGTAGAAGCTTTCCAATCCTAGCGGCACCATCCCGGTGTTGTACCTCAAAATATCTTGTCATTGATGGTAAATACGCATATGTAGATGTAAATGTTTGGCTAATGCCACCGAAAGTATTAAGAAACCTTTAACACTTCAAAACATTTGAGATGCATTATGGAAATCATCAAAGAACTTCAATACATAGTTGGAAGCAAATTGGTAACAACTGAACCTTCTGAATTATACTGTTATTCCAGTGATGCGTCACAGATCCTTGGTATGCCTGAATATGTGGTGCGTCCAGAGAACACCGAACAGGTTTCTCGTATTCTTAAGCTTACAAATAAACATGGGATAGCTGTAACTCCAAGGGGAGCGGGCACGGGTCTTGCCGGTGGGGCTGTTGCACTGAGTGGTGGTGTGGTTCTTGACCTGTCAGGCATGAATCGTATTCTTGAGGTGGACATTGATAACCTTCAGGTTGCAGTGGAGCCTGGAGTTGTTCATGCGAAACTAAATGAAGCACTGAAACCCCACGGTTTTTTCTTCCCACCGGATCCCGGAAGTTCTGACATGTGCACACTCGGAGGACTTATCGCAAATCGCGGTAGTGGCATGCGTTCTGTAAAATACGGGACAATAAAGAACTATGTACTTGATCTTGAGGTGGTGATGGCAAACGGTACTGTGATCAACACGGGTTCAAGGACATTGAAATCCTCGGCAGGCTACGACCTGACTGCGCTTATGGTTGGTTCAGAAGGTACACTTGGAGTTATCACAAAAGCACTGATGAAAATTCACCCGCTTCCAAAATCACGTATTGTTCTGCTGGCATCGTTTGAGGATGCTGAAATGGCAGGGAGAGCTGTTGTCAAGGTAATTGCAGGAGGTATTGTTCCGTCTGCATGTGAGATTCTTGACCGAATGACGATAGAAGTGCTGAATGCGTATGACCTTAAAACCCCACTTCCAGATGCAGAAACCATTTTACTGTTTGAGGTGGATGGAACGGAAAGTGGTGTGCAGGAAGAAGCAGAAATGGTTAAGTCGATATGCAGATCTTTTGTATCCAGCATCAGGATTGCGGCAGATGAGAAGGAAATAGATGAGATCTGGACAGCACGCAGGCTTGTAGGTGCAGCAATATCCAGACTCGATCCCCAAATGACTCGAGTTTATGTTGGGGAAGATATCGGAGTACCAATAAAGGAAATCCCTAATATGTTGAAACGTTTGAGTTCTATTTCAGAGAAATCAGGTTTAAAGATTATGACCTACGGTCATATCGGAGACGGCAACCTGCACACAGGCATGTGTATTGATGTGTTTGATGAAGAACAGTGGAAGCGTTTGAACCAAGCTGCAGATGAGATTCACAGGACTGCCCTTATGCTCGGAGGAACTGTAAGTGCGGAACACGGTATTGGTAGTGCTCGGGGAGAGTATATGAGGCTTGAGAGGGGATTGGCTCTGGGTGTGATAGCTGCGGTTAAACATGCCCTTGATCCAAAAGGGATATTAAATCCAGGTAAACTGGGGATTTGATGCATGCTTGAATCAGATATCAGGTCAATATTTAAATGCGTGCGGTGTGGTGCTTGCCGCTCGGTTTGCCCTGTATTCGAGGAGATTGGATGGGAGTCGTCAGGTGCAAGAGGGCGCATGCTTGTGGCACTCGGTGTTTCACAGGGACTTGATGTTAGTTCCAGTGTATTCGAAAGCCTTAACACCTGCACTACCTGTGGGTTATGCAGGCAGATATGTCCTGCGGGCGCGGATCCTACGGGCGTAGTTGAGAATCTCAGGCATCAGCTTGTGCTAAAGGGTAAGATGACGGATTCACAGTTTAACCTGCATAAGAAAATCACATCAAGTTCAAATTCACTTGGAGAAGTGTTGGATAGAAAAATGTGGTTGGGTGAGCGTATCAACGAAGTCGGGAAGACTGCCGACTATGTGTATTTTGTTGGGTGTCTTGGAGCCTACCGTTATCCTGAAATCGCAGCCCTGACATTTGATTTATTGAAGCAGTTTGATGTAACGCTTTTGCCGTATGAGGTGTGTTGCGGCTCTCCACTTATTCGAACGGGGTTCGATGCGGATGACCTGATCGCTCATAATATAGAACAGATAAGAATTGTAGGTGCACATACCGTTATCACGGGCTGCGCTGGATGTTACAATACCTTAAAAAATGATTACCCGAAAATGTTTGATGTGATGCATGTTTCAGAATTTCTGTCTGAACATCTATCTGATCTGAAACTTAAGCGTTTGGAACTGACAGTAACATATCATGATGGATGCCATCTTGGAAGATGCAATGGTGTACTTGAAGCCCCGCGCGAGGTGATCAAAGCAATCTGCAATCTCAAAGAAATGAAGACAAACGGGGAGAATGCCCGATGTTGCGGTGGTGGTGGTGGTGTCAGAAGCGGTTATCCGGCATTATCGCTTTTACTTGCAAAAAAGCGTCTTGCTGAAGTGCCAGAAGGCATTGATTATATTGTAACCTCATGTCCCCTGTGTCTGAAGAACCTAACCGAGGGTGGAAGTGATACGGACGTTATTGATCTTGTGGAACTTGTGGCGTTTGCGATGGAACAATGACGTATCTTTTGCCATTTATCTGTGTTTCCGTCTCCCGATCAAACACTTCCATGCATTCCCAACAAGGTCCATACGATCTGATTTTTTGAGTGCTTGGTACACAAGCTGGTAGTTCTGGGGTTCTCTATACTGTAAGAGAGCGCGCTGCATCCGTTTCTCTTCCTTGTTTCTTGGAACGTAGACCTTTTCTAATGTAAAAGGGTCGATTCCTGTGTAGAACATGCAGGTGGCAGCAGTCATGGGGGTGGGTGTGAAATCTTGGACATGTTTTGTATACGTGCCAGAGTCACGTATGTACTCTGCCAGTTCGATCATATCTTCCAGTGTGCATCCCGGATGCCCTGATATCAGGTATGTTACAAGGTACTGTTCTTTATCCAGTTTCCTGTTAAAATCCTTAAATTTTTCAGCAAATTTCTCGAACACCTCGCGCCTAGGTTTTCGCATGGTGTCTGTTACCCTTTTTGAACAGTGTTCAGGCGCAACTCTCAGTTGGCCACTTATATGATGTGCGCACAGTTCTTTCATATATTCATCATCCAGAAGCGCGAGATCATAGCGGACACCGTACCCCACAAATACCTTTGAAATTCTTGGGATCCTCCGCAGGCTGCGCAGCATCTCAATATTTTTTTTATGATTGGTGTCAAGGGCAGGGCAGGGTTCGGGATACAGGCAGAACCTATCGGCACACGCACCGCTTTTGTCCCATTTTTTGCACATCATCCCGTACATATTGGCAGTTGGTCCACCCACACCGTTGATGACACCTTTAAAGTCCTTCATCTGAGTCAAACGTCCGGCTTCGAGCACAACGGATTCTATGCTTCGACTTGTGATCATACGTCCTTGGTGCATGGTAATAGCGCAGAAGGAGCAGGATCCAAAGCATCCACGGTGTGTGGTTATCGAGAATTTAACAATCTCAAGTGCTGGGATTGCTTCTGTGTAGGATGGATGTGCCTCTCTTGTGAAAGGGAGTTCGTACACGTGGTCAAGTTCTCGCTGGGTCAGTGCACGCATGGGCTTGTTCTGGATAACAACGGTTTTCGGGTGCTTTTGAACCACCCCTCTTCCACGTACGGGGTCCTGTTCGTCATACAGCATCCTAAAAGTCTTTGCATAAACCATCCTGTCCTCTGCAACCTCACTGTAGGAAGGAACCTCAATGTAATTCCAAAAATCATTTTTTTGCTCTCGCCATTTTCTAACTTCCATTTTCCAAGCGGTCCCATCAATGTCGTTGATATTACTTGCTTCATCGTCGCGATCGAGCCTTTTTGCAATTTCAACAATCTGGAGCTCTCCCATTCCGTACACAAGAAGGTCAGCAGGCGTGTCTGCAAGAATGGACTGGCGTACCTTATTTGACCAGAAGTCATAATTAGCGAATCGGCGTAGGGACGCTTCGATTCCACCGATAATGATTGGAACATCGCGGTATGATTCTTTGATCCGGTTAGAGTACACGACGACTGCCCGATTTGGACGAAGTCCTATTTTCCCGTCGGGTGAATACACGTCCTTTTTTCTGGGTTTCAGTGCTGGTGTGAAATTTCCAACCATTGAATCTGTATTCCCGGCAGTAACGGCAAAAAAAAGGCGTGGTTTCCCCATTTTTTTAAAATCCTCGGTACTGTTCCATCTGGGCTGGGCGATGATTCCTACACGAAATCCGGCATCTTCGAGAACACGCCCGATGATAGCTGCACCAAAGGCAGGATGATCCACATATGCGTCACCTGTCACGATGATGACATCTAATCCTTTCCAGCCTCGTTGTGCAGCCTCTTTAAGGCTCATGGGAAGAAAATCACTAGAAACCTTTGATTGGGATTTTGGTCTTGCCATAAATGGTGTTTTTAGTTATAACATTGTTTTGGACACTTTTAAGGACAGCAGTATCTGTTCGTTGACATGGTTGTTGGTTACTTCACCATGTCCTGGATAGAGTGTTCTTACATCCAGTTGGGTTAGTTTCTGGATGGATTGTACAATTCTTTCTGGTGAGCCTCCCACAAAATCCGTTCGCCCCATGCTACCGTTGGGAAACACGGTATCCCCTGAAAACAGGCTTTTTGATTTGGGATCGTAGAGGCATATACAGCCAGGAGTATGCCCGGGAGTATGGATAACCTCAAGTTTTTCATTGTTAAATGTGACACTTTCCCCGCCACTGTAGACGATATCAGGCTCAACCGCTGGGGCCTGGCGTCCAAAAAGCGAAGCAACGCTTGCAACTTTATCTTTCAGGAATAATACATCATCTTTATGCATTGCAACCTTTGCCCCACTTTTTGCTGCAATTGTTGCTGCTGCGCCAGTGTGATCGAAGTGACAGTGGGTAAGTATGATAAGTTCAAGGTCGGTAATGTTAATATATTTTTCAAGTTCCCTTGTAAGGATGTCGGGATTAATACCCGTGTCAATCAGGATTTTTCCATTGATGAGGTATGTGTTGGCATCATATGGGGATATGTAAATCCATTGAACGTTCATGTTTTCTGCTTCCTTGTTAATCTGTCAGAGTCCAAAAACCTGTCGCGTGTTTTCTGCTGTCATTCTTGCAACCTCTGAATCCTTTATTCCCCGAAGCTTTGCTATCACAGTGACCGCATCCACAAGTAACGCAGGTTCGTTTCTACCTTTACGGGGAGATAGATATGGACTGTCGGTTTCAATGAGCAATCTATCAGACGGAATATATTTTGCAAGGGACTGGTGGTGTTTTGAAAAGCACACAAGCGTTGCAAGGGATACGTAGTGTCCGGCGTCGGTGATGATTTTCATGGTCTCAAGTGAGCCACTGTAGCAATGGAACACTACTCTGTCCAGATGCTGTACAAGTTTAAAAGCTTCCTCTTCTGCGTCCCTTGCATGGATTACAATGGCACTATCAGTTGTTTCTGCAATCTCAATTACCTTTTTGAAAACTACAAGTTGGCGTGCCCTTCCTGAATCGGTTCTGCAATGGTAGTAATCCAGTCCAGCTTCACCCACGGAGATCGCCATCTCTATATGCTGTTCGATCTGGGACAGGATGCCTTCTATTTCTTCCTTACTGCCACTTGTAGCAACACCTGGACCGAGCCCAAGGGTTGCATGAATATGTCCGTACTCATTGGCAAGTTCTAGGGTTGATAGATTTGTCTTCTGATTTACTCCAGAATTAATAATTTCAACAACACCGGCATGTCGTGCACGTTCAATTGCTTCCTGACGGTCGCGGTTGAATTTTGGAAAATCAAGATGGCAATGTGAGTCGATAATCTCCTGTAACATAAAATTTATTTTTTAAGCAGCATATTGATAGCTGTCACGAGTGCATCCACTGAAGCCATCACAATATCGGCACTTGCAGACCTCGCCGTCACTATTCTTCCTTTTTCATCTTCAACACCGATGATCACGTCTGCAAGGGCGTCGGAACCACCAGTTATTGCCTCAATCCTGAAATCGTGTATACTGACCTTAGCGTGTTCTCCTATTATGTTTTCAACAGCCCTGAGTGCAGCATCTATTGGACCAATACCAGTGTTTGAGGAAATGTTTTCTTTATCATCAATGATTGCCTTTACCACAGCAGTTGACGTGATCGTGTTGCCGGTCATTACCGTAAGCTCTTTTAGTTTAAGTACTTCCTTACCTTCCGGTTTTCCAAGCACGACAGACGCCACGGCATAGAGATCGGCATCTGTAATTCGTTTACCTTTGTCTGCAATTGTTTTGATCCTGTTGAGTATCTCGTTGAGCTGTTCGTCGGTCGGATACATTCCTGCTGCATTTAGTGACTTATTAACTGCGTGCCTTCCTGCATGTTTGCCAAGAACAATGCGCCTTTTATGCCCTACCATATCCGGTGTCATGATGCCGGGTTCGAAGGTGTCTGATTTTTCGAGCACACCATGGGTATGTATGCCTGATTCGTGGGCAAATGCATTATCTCCCACAATTGGCATATGTGGAGGTATGTTCACGCATGTGAAACACTCGACCATCTTTGCGGTCTCTACAATATACTCGGTTTTGATGTTCGTTTTCGCGCCGTAGATGGAATGCAGGCTCATCACCGTTTCCGCAAGGTCTGCATTGCCTGCGCGCTCACCTAGACCATTGATAGTGACCTGTACCTGACTACCGCCAGCCTCCACTGCCATCAGGCTGTTAGCAACCGCAAGTCCAAAGTCATTGTGGCAGTGGACATCGATGAGGATGCTTATTTCTTCAGCGATGTTCTTGATGAGATTATACATGCCTGAAGGAGCCATTACGCCAACTGTATCTGGGACATTGATAATATCACATCCGGCAGCCTCAACGGCTTTGTTGATCTCAATCAGGTAATCAAGATCTGTTCGGGTTGCATCCATGGCTGAAAACATGCATTTGAGACCGTGGTCTTTGATGTATTCAACGGCATCTACTGCCATTGAAAGCACTTCTTCGCGGCTTTTCTTTATGGTGTGTATCCGTTGGATATCGGATGTGGAAACGAATGTGTGTATCATGTCCACATCGGTGTCAAGGCATGCATCAAGGTCTTTCCTGAGAACCCTTGCAAGACCACAGACATCAAGACTGAGCCCGGCATTTGCTATCGATTTTACGGATTGCTTGTCTCCCTCTGATGAGATAGGGAATCCAGCCTCGAGTATGTCTACTCCAAGTTTGTCTAGCTGGTGAGCAATCTTAATCTTCTGCTCAGTAGTTATGGATACACCAGGCGTTTGTTCCCCATCACGTAGCGTGGTGTCAAAAATAGTTATTTGTTTGTTCCTAATCGATTTATCGCCATAAAAAGCGATCCCTCAGGTTTGTTTTAGTTTCCATAATAATCAAGGGAGTTAATTAGATCATAGTATAAAAAGAAAACGTTCTTTATTGACAACAGATATCATTTTGTTCCAATGTACCGCATAACCTATATATATTAGAATGGAGTTGTAGGGCTGCTCTCAATAGGAGGGTTGATTCTGGTTTTGTACTGGCTCAACCATAAAATAGAGAGGAGCAAAACAGACATATATTATTACAATAATATATAATCAGTTTGATAAATTTGCCACATTGGCAAGGTATATATGTTATGCCGATGATGGTAGGTAGCCTCACATGCAAAATGTGAGATTACATATCACCACCTTATCAAGTGGAGACGGGAGTTTTTTCCCTGTCTGACGTTGGATTAGGCAGTTCGGTTAATTCTGATCGGTAGTTAA
>JAFGOO010000035.1 GCA_016926455.1 Methanosarcinaceae archaeon
AGTTCTTTTAAAATTACTATTGATGGTAGTGAACTTGATGTATGTGGAAAATGTTCACAATATGGTACACTTACAAAAAAACGTACTCCCGTATCCAGAAAAGATACTCCTGTCGTGCCGCGAACCCCAGCCAAAACATCGCGTCCCCGAAAAACGGGATTTGAGGGACTGGATTATGAATTTATTGATGGCTATGACCAGATTATCCGTGATGCCCGACAAAGCCGCGGCTGGACACAGGAGGAACTGGCTGCAAAAATGAAAGAAAAAGTATCTCTTATCAAAAAAATTGAACGCGGTGAAATAGTACCTGAAGACTCGGTTCGTGTTAAACTTGAACGCACGCTTGACATCAAACTGACAGAACGTGTTGGGGAATCTGATTGGAGCGGTGAACGTTTGAATAAAGGTACAACTCTTGGGGACATTGTGACAATCAAGCGTAAATGACGAAGATATAGAGAAAAAGATTACTATGAAACAAGTAGCATCTACATCTTCAGACTTTAGCCGCTTAAGAGTATTGACCATCGTTCCTGAACGCTGTTCTGGATGCCGTACATGTGAGATCGTGTGCTCAATTCATAATTATAAAGTGAGTAACCCTAAAAAGGCACGTATCCGCTTACTTTCTCTATACCCACATCCTGTTATCAAGATGCCAATTGTGTGTCGTCAGTGCAAGGTACCAAAATGCATGGACAGCTGTCCTTCTGGCGCGATTTATATAGAAAAAGGTTTAGTCAGAATCGATGAAACTAAATGTGTGGGATGCCATGCCTGTGTGGTCTCTTGTCCCTTTGGCGCAATCTATGTGCATGCAGATATGATTGCACCGTTCAAATGTGAGCTTTGTGGTGGTGACCCCCAATGTGTTAAAGCGTGCCCCATGAATGCGATACTCTATGTGCCCGAGCACACGCTTGGACAATCGAAACGTTTGATAGAGACCCTAAAATATGCACACCTTAAAGAAATGGAGTACTTCGAACATGGTGTAGAAAAGAAGCTATCTTATGCCGAGATCGAAACCGGTGGGCTCCGTGAAAAAGAAAAAAAGGCAAAATCTGAGGCTGAATCATGACCGACGGCGGAATGATCAAAGGTGGATACCTTGGAAATATCCTGCACATTGGTCTAACGGAAAAGAAATTCTGGTTAGAGGAAGTGAGTGAGGATTTCGCGCTCAAGTATATCGGAGGCAGGGGATTTGGTGCAAAGATTGTTATGGATAATCTGCACGAAGGCATGGATCCCCTCGGACCAGAGAACATTTTAGTGATAGCACCGGGAGTATTGAGCGGGCTCTATGTTCCTGCAGCTGGAAAAACATCATTTGTGTCCATCTCGCCTTTGACAGGAATATATGCAGACAGCAACATGGGCGGAATGTTCGGGGTTGAGATTCGGCAGGCTGGATACGATGCACTGGTAATACACGGTCGTGCACCGGAGTTCTCTTATATCTGGATCGATGACGATCAGGTGCAGATAAGGGATGCTTCGAAATACAGGGGGAAAATGAGTACATCGACCGAGCGTGAGCTAAAGGAAGACCTTCAGGATGAAGAAATCAAGGTTGCAACTATTGGTCCAGCGGGTGAGAATCTTGTCAGGTTTGCTTGTGTGAATTCCGAGTGGAGTCGAAACGCTGGTAGGACTGGCATGGGCGCAATCCTCGGTTCAAAGAATATAAAAGCAATAGCAGTCAGAGGCACTAAAGATCTTCCTACGTATGACCTTGACAAACTGGTCAAGATCAGTGACAGGGCATACGAAACACTTAACGGACATCCGATGATGAAGTTCTGGCAGGAAGAAGGACTAATGTCAGTCATTGATTATGCCAATACATTGGGTATTATCCCGACGCGAAATTTCAGCGATGCACATTTTGAGTATGCTGACAGAATCAATGGTGAGGTGATGACTTCAAGATACAAGATTGGTGATAGTGCCTGCTATTCCTGTCCCATGGCATGCGGGAACATCTGCCTTGTCAAGAGCGGGAAGTATGCTGGAACCGTCACAGAAGGTCCGGAATATGAGAGTGCGGCAATGCTCGGTTCGAATGTTGGTATAAATGATTTCTCTGCTGTGCTCCGGGGAAACTACCTGTGTGATGAGTTAGGGATGGATACGATCTCATCCGGTAGCCTAGTTGCAACGGTCATTGAAGGATATGAAAGGGGGTTGCTGAGCCTTGAGGATGTGGATGGAATTGCACTTAGCTGGGGTGATGATTCCTCTATAATGATGCTTCTTGAAAAGATTGCAAATAGGGAAGGCATCGGGGATGTGCTCGCCGAGGGCGCAAAAGGTGTTATTGAAAAGTTTCCCCATCTCGAACCATTAATATCGCATGTAAAAGGAATGGATCAGTCTGCATATGATGGGCGGGTGGGAGTTACAATGGCCCTAGCATATTCTACAAGTGATATTGGTGCGCATCATGCACGTGCATGGACCATTGCAAAGGAGTTGGAAGTGGGTGCCAATTGGACACTAGAAGAAAAGATTGATCTTGTTATCTATCACCAGACAGTTAGACCTTTGTTCGATATGCTTGGTGTATGCCGACTACCGTGGATAGAACTGGGGTTTGATGAAAATACCTATGCAGAATTCTATACCGCGGCAACAGGTGTAGAGGTTACACTTGATGACCTGCTTGAAAAATCAAAAAATATATACAACCTTACCCGTGCGATCAATATGCGTATGGGAGTTACGCGCACTGACGATCATCCACCAGAGCGCACTTTCAATGATCCGATAAAAACAGGTCCCCATGCCGGTGAACACATGGATAGAAACCTATTTGAACAGTTGCTTGAAATATATTATCAGCGGCGCGGATGGGATAAAGATGGGCGTCCATCGGAAGAGCAACTGCACGAATGTGGTGTACTCTGAAAAACCGTAAAAGGGATGAATATGAATTTAACAAATAAAAAGATAGGCGTAATCGGCACCGGCAAGATGGGTGCAGCATTGATTCGTGGCATCGTAAATTCGAAAGTTGTAAAGAGCACCGATATACATGCCAGTGACGTCTATGAACTTGGACTTGAAGAGTTGAAGAAGGAACTGGAGATCAATGTTTCAACAGAAAACAAACAGACGGTTTTAAATTCCGATATCATTATCTTGGCAGTAAAACCACAGATATTAAAGGCGATACTTGCAGGGATAAAGGGTTCTGTAACTTCTGACAAGCTGCTGATATCAATTGCTGCAGGGGTATCACTTAAGGATATTGAAAGTGAACTGGAAAGCGGCTCAAGGGTTATAAGAGTCATGCCCAACATTGCAGCAACGGTGGGAGAAGCCGCATCCGGTGTCTGCTCTGGCACGAATGCATCAATAAACGATGCTGAAATCACACTTGAGATATTCAGGACTATCGGAAGCGCATTAGTGGTGTCCGAACATCTCATGGATGCCGTTACCGGACTTTCAGGTAGCGGACCAGCTTTTATCTTTCCGGTAATTGAAGCAATGGCAGACGGTGGTGTATATGAAGGTCTGGACCGCCAATGTGCACTGACACTTGCTGCACAGACAGTGCTTGGTGCTGCAAAGATGGTGCTTGAGACCGGAATTCATCCGGAAGAACTCAAGGACATGGTTACTTCACCGGCAGGGACAACCATAAGGGGTATCCATGCGCTTGAAGAATATGGCATTCGTGCGGCTTTCATGAATGCTGTTATTGAGGCTTCTAAACGTTCAAAGGAACTCGGGAAATAATCTAGTGTTACAGGATCAATTCCAGAGTGCTCAATACACACCAAGCTCATCAGCAAGTGCTTTTATCCGTTCGATGTTTTCTTCGCCTAGCCGCCTATCACGCATCCTTGAAATATATTCTTCTAAGGATATGGGTCTTGTGCCATGCATAAGGTTATCGGCATGTGCAACGATTTTTTCTTCCATTGATCTGGGGATGTAATCATCGTCTGGAAGACCAAGGGATATGGCATCTTCCCTTGATATACCGGCACCTATATGACATTTTATTATCCGCACGATCTGGGGGTCAAGACCAAGTTCTTCTGCTATCTTTGCACCAACGGCTGCGTGTTCTATCCCATGGGTCCGCGCGCGCCCAAGGTCATGAAGAATACCCCCTATTTCTACTAGACTAACATCAACCATTTTTCCAGATGCTGCAAGTTTGCGTGCGAATTTAACAGAAAATGATGACACTGCCATACAGTGCGCGATAACATCTGGCTCACAGCCGGTTTCTGATAATATTATTAAAGCGTTCTCATATGAGATCATGCTTTCTGGTTTGTAGTTAAACCCTCAAGGCGCTTTTTTATTGTCTCTATGAAATTAGCATTATCCTCAAACATCAGGTCTTCGCCACAAATAGGGCAGAGAAATTCGTATTCTGCAGCCTCGTTGAACAGAAGCCGGACACACCCCTCGGGACAGGAATAAAACACATTGTTCTCTTCAAATTCAAGACGTAATTGCAGGTTTCTAGTTAGATTTTTCTTTTCTTTTAGTAGTTGGGATTCAACGTCCGACATATCCAGATGCCAGAGGTAGGTAAGCCATCCACTGCTGGAATCACGTTCCCGCCGGCATACAGCAAGTTTGTTTTCGAGCAGTATAAAAAGAGTTCTTCTAACAATATTCAGCAGAACCTCGGTTTTTTCTGCGACCTGTTCATCCGTTACATCGCCCTCGGGCATCTTTTCGATCATCTTCATTCCCTCTTCGCCCACTAGTCGCAAAAGGTAACCTCGGATAACCAAATTATTCAAATCTACCAAAAATTTTCACCTCATCAGTCACACCCATATCTAATGTATTATAATATTAAGTTTTGTGTAAAATCCCATTATACCCAATTATTAATTGACTCGCGCATCTAAAAAAGTTTTGTTATTTATTGATGCAAAGCATCCAGCAATTCGGTTATACGGAATACGCTGTTCATGATGTTTCTAAGGACATCCTGACGCTTTCTTCCAGTTGCAATGATCGATGTTAATGGGTCGCCTGCAAAGGCTCTATGTCCGTCATTTGGGATGTCTATTGTATTCTCTTTAACTATCCCGTCCAGTACCTGTCTATTAATCACCATATCGAGGTCAGTATACAGAACTGCCCGGGCTGCGAACCGGAAAGTTTCGGTTTTATCAGGAAGCTCACCACCAAATGCTTTCATATGGGCATCGAATATGTTTATACCGGTTGCAAGTTCCACAGTGTCCAAGCTACCCTGAAATCTCGCATTGATCTCAATGACAACAGGACCTCTATCTGAAATTATAAAATCCACACCGTTTGAACCTACCAGCCCGAAATCCAGAACCAGTTTTTCTGCCATTTCGCACATCTTTTCCGCATAAGGCGTTTCAAAGGGTGTTATGTTCCCACAATATGCAAATGGTAGTTCCGTAAGCCAAGGGATACCTATTAACTGTTCATTTATGGCAATGGCACGAGCCTCGTTTTTTGTAGAGATAACTGAAACGCTTGCCGCAGTGCCGGATATGAAATCCTGGATAAGCATGTCATCTGATGTCATCTGTGGAGATAGGGCCGATAATTCACCAAAGATCGCGCATAGCTCATCCTCGTTTGTGGCTACTCTGTTGAGTATACCGCCTCCTCCATATTTTGGTTTGACCATGAGTGGATATGGCGCAGACCCAAGTTCATTAATAGAATATATGCATGGATGTGGGACGTCCAGTGTACCAAGTTTTTTTGCAAAAATTTCCTTGTCTGATACTTTCTGCATTATCTGCGGTCCATTGTTCAGAATTGGATATGGAAGATGGCTAAGGTCCATCATCTCAAATCCAGAACCCAGCACAATGGAATCAAAACCGACGTCAAAGCTTTCTATTAGTTCTATTATCTTTTCACGGTCTATCTGTTTTATATCCCCCTTGTCGCCAAGATCAATCATCCTCGAACCGGTAGCACATTCTACAAGGTCCATATCACAGAATGCATCGATTGCGTACACATTGTACCCCGCTCTTCTAGCAGAGCAGACAATGTTACGGCTACTATATCCAATTGCTAAGATATTTTTCATTTATTCCTCAATTAGCCTGCATTATTCAGTATTTTCCCCTGATAATGCGAATAATCCGTATTCAGTCCTGAGGACAGCTATCTCAGCACCAGCTTCAGCTGTAAGGAACAGGGGTTTTTTGATTGTGACAGTTTTGTAGGTCACAGGATCGAGCACCATGATGTCATTGTCCTCGATTGCGACCAACACTGCCTTGACAGCATCGCTTCTACTGGCAAATCGGCTGGCACCCTTTATTTCATCCGGGAATGCGTTAAAACGTGAACCGTTCGAAAGGTCGATACCGTTTATTCGTCTGGCTGAGTTTGTGACCTCTATAATACGGTCTTTGAAACGTATGATATCACCGGGCATGAATTCCGGCAAACGCATGGAGAATGTGATCCTGTACAGGTCTTTTCCATCCTTCTGCCCAAACAGCGATGGTGATTCAGAAAAACTTCCCCCAATCTCTTCTACAATTTCGCGGCAGATGTGGCGGCTGGTGTTGTTCGAACCTATATAGAGGTCTACTCCTTCTTTCAGGTCTATAGAATCGGTTATGAATGCAAGGCGGTCACCTTTTTTCTGCATCTGGCTTACTATCTTCTTTGCAATGGTGATGCACTGTTTTTTTTCGTCTTCTGTAGGTATGCGGTTGGTTGCCCTGATCTGTATTATTCCTTCGAAATAGCCACCAGACATGCGGCTGCACATGTCGCAGGCTTCCCGCGTGATACGAACCTCGGTGTGCAGTTCCTGATGTATAGGCTCGTCCATGATGACTGCATCGACCTCCACATTCACACGGTACATATACGGCGTGAGCTGTCGGGGTTCAATATATATCTCTATTTCCTCTGCATTCTTGTGAACAAACAGCGCATCCTCTACACATCTGGTCACGATGTCTTCGATGTTGCCAATGTTTGCCCATCTACCCCGGTCGAAGTTCGCGCTGCATCTGCTGCATATTTTTGTGTGGAGTACCAGTGGCAGTTCCGCAAGATGGAATTGATTAAAGAAACAGTCCTTGCAGACGGTACCGTATAATTTCTCCGTTTTTTTACCACAATTTGGACATACAGTGGAGTACATTAGGGAATCATGTAGAAGTTTATTGGATATAAGTCCTATTGGTCTTTTACGATAATTGGGTGTAGGGGTACCCCATCTATCAGAAAAATGTAATATAAAAACTACGAAATAGTAAGAAAACAATATATTGTTATCGTTTTTTATCTGAGAACATGGTAAGGAAAGAAGGTCAGAATTATAAAAACCAGAGGTTTTCTGTTCATCCAACTCCTGAACATTAATTGAAATTTGAAGAAACCCTGGAAACCTGCAGAAGATTATTGAATGATCTTCTTTCAACTAGAGTAAAATTATTTGATAGATATGGATTATATCTTGATTCTAAGATGCTTTAGAAACAACTCAAGTTAATAGAATACACCACGAACATTCATTTATTTATAATGTCGAATGCATTTGAAAGAGTTCAGTATGCTTATTTCAAATTCCTTGATGATACAAAAAATAGTAGATTTAAAAAAGCTGAAACAAAAAGAAGTCCTGCAAAAATAAGATGAGAAACAGGACGCGGATTTCAAGAAATAAATTTGAAGAAAAAGATTTAAGCAGCCACAGGGACTGCCATGACTTCGGTTTTTCTTATCTCAACCCTTCTCAATGGGTAGATATTTTTTGCATTCCTGTATATGTTCGCAGAGAGTTTCCCAATAATAGCTTCCTCAACGAACTGCTCAAAAGTGAGTTCTGAAGCACGTTTCTCTGTGATCAGGTTCATTACATCCCTTATTGCTTTAATCTGGCTTGTACGTGCCCTCTTGACCGTAAAGCAAGTGGGTTTAACCCTGATCTTATAACCGTCCTTTGTATTGACATTGAGATTAGTATCGATCCGAGATGTCTGGCGCTTCACGATCGAGCGTAGGTAATCGGTAGTAATCTCATGACCGATAAATTTCGTATGCGCAACATCGCCCACCACATCATTGATCTCAAGTCGCAGTTTTGTATTATGCTTTGAAAAATCGTTAGTAAGTTCCCCAACAGTAGTCTCAACAACCCTCCCGATCAACTTGGCTGGTTCATCTGCCGGTGTTACTCCAATGTTGTTGCTGCCAATGAATTGAGGTGTCTCTATGTTATACCATTGTTTCGATTTCCATCTATCCAATTTCTTCTGTACTTTTCTTGCCAATCAATTCCTCCAATTATCAGTATAATGTAATGTGTTTATTATAATCAGGAAATAGACTCCATCAATCTATAATGGCTGTTTATACTCGCATATCCCTATATAAACAAATCGGTCAGATTATGTGTAATAATCATCAACTTTGGAATAAGAAGATCACCGTTTTCAAAAGGTAGATGAATTACGTCAAATTTCTATATTCATATAATCACATCAAACCATATATTACATTGTTACCCGTTAGGCTCTTTATGTCTTGTAACGAATGCCATTCTATATCAATAAACCTTTAAAGCCAATTGAGTTAGGAATGGAACGCAGCAAGGAAGGGACTTCTAGATTTAAAGTCTGTGGAGAAGCAAGTGTGTTATTTTTGAAGCCGGAAACCAGCCTGTTTATAGGGTAACAGTTCATTATCGAACATCCCTATAAGAACCGTATCCCTTTCGGTAGTTCTCCCACACGTTCCCTTACCTCATTAGGCCAGTTCTCAGGGTCAAGACCCTTCTGGGCAAGGAACACCGATGCCCAGCGTTCAAGTCCCACACCTGAACACCCGGACCACAATTCCTCACCTGACTGGCACTTCACATTGAAGCCTGAGGGATACTTATTGCCATTGACGCTGACATTCTGGAATTCCAGCCAATCTCCCTCCTCCCCGCGGTACGGAAGAGGTGCCTCATAATCGATAGTACCTATATCCTTTCCCTCTGAAAGCCCTGTCATCCCTTCCTGCGCCATGAACCATGGGGTAACCCATGCCTTGCGCCACTCAAGTTCAAGGATATTGTTGAAGATACGCTTATACTTTTCCTGCAGTTCTTTTGAATGGGATAACACCTGATTAGGCGTACCCGCCCAGACGATTTCGATTCTGTGGAATTCGTCCACGCGCTCCATTCCGTGGATACCCCCACTTTCGTACCTGTGCGAAGTGCCTGAGTGATCGAATACCTTTAAAGGGAACTCGTTAGTTGGGATTGTCTCACCCTGCAGGTACACCCAGAACGGTGGACACTGTGCATAGCACATTCCACCAATGGGGTCTCCAATTTTTTCCTTGATCATTGCGGTGGGCACCTCATGCGTCACTTTGTAATAATCAATAACATCTTCCCAGTATTTAGGGTCCCTTGTCTTTGGAGGGCAGATATAATATATCTCAGGGTACACGCCTTTGGCATGCCCCGATTTTTTCCAAACATCCCAAGGAACCAGCTTTGGGAAGATCATCTCCCTGTACCCGAGAGGATCAAGAAGTTCTTCGATCACGATCTTCTCGAATACCCGGAATAATCGAGTGGATTGCGGACCATGTATCCACTGCCCACGGCTTGCACCCCGTTTGAGCCAGCCTCGCTTTTGCATCTCTATTGTAGGATCTTCTGAAAACCTGTGAACCTTTTTCTCACTTTCCCACAGAAGGCTCCAGTGTTCTGCCTTGCCGCCATATGTCTGGGCTGCGATCTTATCTTCCATTAATGTCAGTATCCTATCAGGAACTCGATTATCCAGTTCAGCCTCCTCAACTTCAAGTGTGAGGGTAATCACACCATCCCCATAGTCCATACTGTTTACATAAGGTATCTTAATTTCACCAAGCGGCTTTTCTGAAGGTATCCTGATTACAAAGGACCCCACGTCTATTCCACGAATACCGATATGGAAATCCTTACCAAGTTTTGTAGCAAGGGGTTTCCTTAGCCTGAGCAGTGCATCGTGGGCACGTACATGCTTTCCAGACTCTATGGTAAGATTGATTCTGTCTCCTTCAAGACCCCACTCGACAATACGTGCACCCTGTCCTTCCGGCGCGCCTCTTGTAAGTATACCTTGGTTCGCCTCATCAAAATAGGCACCAATTAAATCCTTTGCCCCGGATGCATCAGCACTTGTCTTGAAAGATGCTTTTAACTTGAACTGTAATTCCATGTATAATTCCTCATTTTTAGGTCAATTGATAAAGTTATCATTATGTTTAGGCTGAAACCAGCAAATCAATTCTTATTTCACAGATGAAACGATTTCCTCTGCTATCTTTGCATTCATCAGATAATCATCCACAGTCGCGATAAGGGACGTTATTTTTTCAGTTGTAAAATGAGTAACTGTGCTATCCTCGCGAACTTCAGTCTTCATGTTAGACAAATTATCAGGTGATAGCGCAAGAGTTACCTTTTTTGCAATCTCTGGTGCCTCTGTGCTCCTGAATTCAATGATACCACATATTTTCATCAATTATGACTTCCTGACCGGTTCCAATTGTTCACCGATAATGTTATCCACAATACTTATAAATTCCTCTGCACGTCCTTTCGGTATCGTTGCACCAGATGCGATGTTATGTCCGCCACCACTACCTCCCACAGCATTTGCACCTTCACGCAGAGCATATGCAAGGTCAAGCCCCTTTGCAACAAGTGCACGGGTTCCGCGCGCTGAAACTTTTACAACGTCCTCTACTTCATTTATCGCAATGAAAGGCAGGTCCGGGTGAATATATCTAACCACCGTGCTTGCAACGATACCTGTGGAATTCATGTTATTTGTGTTCAAAAACCAGAGATTATTACCCTTCCGGATCATCCCTTCGGCTTTCTTGATATCTAATATAATGGACTTTTGATAATCAATAGAAAGTGCACGGGTTTCATCCACAACTGAGGGATCCTTCATGCACAGCGAAAGCGCAAGACCACTCTTATCAAGCTTTCCACATGTGTTCAGTATCGCAACAAGGTCATATACGTTCGTAACAAGTTCGCGATTCAGGATATAGACATCTCCTATGGCAGCATCCAATGCTTCAGGACTTGCACGCTTTGTAAGTTTCAGTGCAATAGCAGATGTCAGTTTTTTTAGTTCATCCGGCTGCATTCTGTTAATTTCACCATGGATGCCAAGAATATCAAGGAATTCCTCGATTTTTGAGCGGTTACCGGTTATATCAAGATACGGTTCGGGTGTATATTCCAGAACATCTGAAATGTCCCCATCACCAATCTTCAACCCCTTTTTAACTGAGACCACACCAGCGTGAGAAGCCTCATCCAGAATATATTTGTTTGCAACCTCAAACAACTGTTTATCCCCAACCGCGCCCGCAACAGCAAGTCCTGCCAGATCAACATTATCCTTTCCCATTTCCCTTGCAACCATGTAGGTAGCACCAGATGCAGACAAGTGTATTGCTCCGTCGATGCCTACATTATGTGGATTAAATGCAACCTTTGCAGGCGATTCACCCACAGGCTGGTGGTGATCGATAACAACCACATCCGCCATCACATTTGCGATTATCTCACCCTGTCCACTTCCCATGTCGCAGAAAATCACAAGATCACCATCGTATATATTATTGTTTATCATTTCCACAACGGACTCTTCAAGCCTACTGACGATGGATGCATGGAAGGAAATGCCATTTCTCATAAGTGCCTGACAGATGATTGCAGCAGATGTTATGCCATCGGCATCGTTGTGTGAAATCACTCGCATATGACTATATTTAGCAATAACCCCGGCTGTCATTTTTGCAAGTTCTGTCAATTTCTGGATATCTTCGTTCAATCATACCACCAAGCAAAAAAATATACTGATTTGAACTTGTTATCTAACCACTTCCTCGAGTTTTGTTGATCTTCCATTTTCCATCACTGTTCCAACATTGATACAGGTATTGATTGCTGTATGAACATCAACTCCCATGATAACTCCCAGTTTTCTACGTCCAGAATCGGCTTATTTGCAACCTGGAGCATTACCTTTGAGCGCGTAAGCGTCAGGGGTCTACATCGCAAACCTTCGCCTGCTGAAAGAATTAATGCTTTTATGGCATATAGTGATCTTTTTAACAATTTATCACCTTTGAAATAAGAAGACCACCGTTTTCAAACGGTAGATTAATTAATTGAAATTTCTATATTCATGTAATCACATCAAACCATATATAAAATTGTTACTCGTTAGGTCCTTTAACGAATACCATTCTATATATCAAGTACCTTTAAAGCCTATTGATTTAGGAATGGAATACAGTAGATCATAAAGCCTTTGGAGAAACCAGTAAGTGTTCTTTGAAGCAGGAGGCCAGCCTATTTATAGGGTGGTAGTTACAACTTAAAATTCTTATTTTTGATAGGGATTGGAAACCCGGAAATATAAGAATAATCTGCTCTTTAAACGTTCTACTCAAAAATAAACTAAACAACTAGTGATAGAAGATTTAGTCAATCAAAAAAGAGAATTAATCGGGTTGATGAGAGATCAACGCCGATTATTATTGGTTACCTTTACTAGAATTATCTGGTAATAAGCATTTCCGCAGTTTCTGGTTTGTATTTCCATTCCTTTGGTAACATTTTTGTGGACTGGTAATATTTGACAAGCCTTCTGATTTTGGACTCAGTAGACTGCAGTGAACGTCTGTTGTGTACATCTTTGGTATTGATTACAAGATGTTTTCTCATTCCGATTGCTTTTACGATCAGGTTTCTCAAATCTTCAGGTACATTTGGAGCAACATTATTTTTTACTAATATCTGAGTTGTTTTGATACCGGTTGCGAGTTTAACATCCGGCACACCATACTGATCTCTCAGGATCATTCCAATTTCACTTGTTGAATTACCCTGTTTCCACAGGTCTAGAATAACTTTTGTAATCTCGTCGGCACTCATGGGTGACCAAGTAGGCGATTCTGTTCTTATTGGCCTCGTAGATCCGGCTTTTCCCTTCTTCCGGGTATGCATTTTTGCCATTTAATTCCTCCCGATAATAATGATTTATTAATGATGTTATTGGTTATTTCTGAATTTATTATGAATGCTTTTAAGCATTATCAGCAAAGATTGGCAAAGTTAGAATTTGCCTACGTTGTGATTAGTAGTCTCATCAAATTATTAGGAACGTATAGGAGCAATAATTTGATGTGGATTTTTTATGTGGCGAACGATTTTAAAGAACCCGGCATCCAATATATAACTTGTGATTGAGTGAAAACCTTTGACTGGTCACAAAAAGATGGGTGAAATTATTGTAAAATTCAAAAGCATAATAACTTGGTGATTGGTTAAGAAGTTTTATTGGCTGGTTGACACAAAATCAACTATGTAAACATTTGCAATTAAGTAATTCAGTTACTGTGAAACTTTCTGGATAACATCTTCTATCGTCATTAATGCCTGTTTGCCTGTTTCCATATCCTTAAGCGTAACTTTTCCAGTCTCGATTTCCTGTTCACCAACAATAACAACGTAATCAACAGAGATTGTATTCGCATAGGACAGCTGAGATTTGAAATTGCGTCCCATCAGATCGATGTGAACCGGAAGGAAATCCCGTAGCTTGTTTGCGATTCTGATCGTTTCAATGCGAGTTGTTTCCATAGCTATAACAGCGATTATTTTTTGCTTTTTAGGCTCTATTTTGCATATTTCCATTATTCGGTCAAAACCAAGACCAAAACCTGTTGATGGTATATCTCCACCGCCAAATAATTTGATCAGCTGATATGAACCACCTCCGCATATCTGGTTCTGCGCACCGAGACTTTCTGAATATATCTCAAAGACCATGCCTGTATAGTAATCAAGCCCTCTGGCAATCCCAAAGTCTATCTCATATTCGATACCATAGGCATCTAGCAATACCAGCAGTTCTTCGAATGTATCAAGTTCGGGTATTTCACCTGTGATTGTGCGGGCCTTATTCACAGCATCTTCACCTGTCAAACAAATCAGTTCCAGAATATTTCGCCTAATGTCTACAGACGCATTTATCTCTTCAAGATAATCATCAAGACCGGTATCATCTTTCTTATCGACAAAACGCATGATTTTGCTCTGCTGTTCATTATCTAGTGAACTCAAGATGTGCCGGAGGATTCCCAGATGCCCGACATGCAGACTGCCTTTTATTCCGGTCGCTCTGAGCATGGATGATGCAAGTGCTATGACCTCTGCATCCGAATCCGGTTTGCTGCTCCCCATCAACTCTACCCCGAACTGCCAGAATTCCCGAAACCGTCCTTTTTGCGGACGTTCATACCTGAAACAATTTTCGAAATAAAACAGTTTTAGAGGTTTTGGGGTGGCTTGCATTTCATTTACAAACATTCTCATAACAGGTGCCGTGAGTTCCGGGCGAAGTGTCATTTCCCTGTCACCTTTGTCGGTGAAGTTGTAAAGTTCACCAACAATTCCCTCACCCGATTTTAGTGTAAATAAATCCAGACTTTCAAAAGTAGGTGTTATGACCTCACTGTATCCCCAGTTCTTAACAACTTCTCGCATTATGTTTTCAACGTATCTCCTACGTGTGGTCTCTGCAGGAAGGAAATCTCGTGTTCCACGTGGTTTAGTGATTTTCATTTTAAATCTTGCTCTGATTGGTATAATATGAATGTAAATATTCGGCAGGTGAATCCAAAAGAAAGGAAATCACTTTTGGTTGGATATTACTTACGTGTTTTATATTTTATTGTTTTGATTCCTAGGATGCAGCTTTGCCACTAACCCGAGATGATCCTCATGATATGGTGTAAGTTCATGCATCTTCAGTACTTCAAACCCAACACTGAAATCGCGTTCCAGTTTCCTGATCTCTTCTTTGAATATTTTCTTTGGATTTACCACTGTATCGATACTTCTCGCCTTGATAGCAAGCATCAGAAAGCCATCTTTTTTTAGGAACTGCTTTGCATTCAAAGCAGCGATCTCTGCTTGGTTTGGCTGTGCAACGTCTTGGAAAATAACATCAACCGTTTCCACAATATGGGCATAAAGATGGGGTTTTTCGGCATCTGCAAGGATTGGGATAATATTTGGACGTTTGTCGCAGAGCTGGATCAGATCCCGCATGGTACGAGTGGAAAACTCTACTGCATACACGATACCTTCTGGAATAATATCTGAAACATGGCTGACGGTCGTCCCGGATGCTGCACCCAGATAAAGAACCCTCGAATCCTTAGCAATTGGAATCTCGAATTTTTTAAGCACCATCGCACCAAGTTTGCTGCGGTGCGCATCCCATAAACGATATTCATCACCCTCAAATTCAACAAGCTTTTCACCATAAACGCTTATACTTGGAACTAGGTTTTTCGTGGCAAGTTGTTTCGTTTCACCTCTTATGATTGTGAATATTCCAGATGACATCTTAGCGACTCTCATTCATCCATGCCTCCTGATCTTCTTGCTTATGGACTTTACTCCAATGGTCTTTTTTGATTTTTTTGGTGCATTTGGATTTGCGAGTCTGATGACTTCTATCTTTCTGGCAAGTTCCACTTCAAGCGACTCGTCCAGTTTACCAGAATACAAATCGATTCTTGACGCAAGGCTTATTTTCGCAGCAACCGCCCTTGCAATCTTACCTCTCTGCCACCATGGTGCATTTTTGATTAGTGGATGATTATAAATGATACCATGTTTGGGTGAAGGAGCGCGGGCGCGGAGATGTTTAAAAAGAGCCCTATTCGCCCCTATTACTTGTACTGTACTGGATGGGAAATAAGCAAGTCTTTCAAAACCACCAGCAAGGCTTATCAAGCGCGCACCAAGCAGTGTACCTGCAACACTTGCAAGATTCGGGCCAGTTGAAGTCATAATTTCTGCAAGGTAAGTTTCGATCTTGCTGCGGGTTTCGTATAAATTGCAAATGTTTAGTGCAAAAGCCTTGATTAACTTCTCATCCGCGCCGGTAAGTTCCGCGCCCATCGATGTAGCAGCATTTTCATAGAGTCCATTTTCGGGGGGTATATTTGAGCGTGAACCATACTCTGAAACGAAACATGCCAGAAGATCGCCAGTTAAACCTAGTTCAGGGAAGTAAATTCCATACCATTCAGCCAGTCGTTCGGATAAAGTATTCACTACCCCATCGATATCATCAAGTGCTTCAACTGCTTGGATAATGCGCATATCGGTGGTTCCAGACAGGGATATCTGGTATTTTGCAGCTCTGATACTAACATCTCTCAGGAGTGCATCGTATTCCTCCTTCGACTCTAAAAATCCGCATTCTACAGCAGCAGAGCGAAAGTCAAATCCAGAAGGTGGTTTATTTGCATTCACTACTTCAGTGTTAACCAGCTGTATTGCAAGTTCATCTCTGTCTTTTTGAAACAGATCACATTTTGATAATATTCCGTTATCATCAAGTGTCAGTACCCCAAACCATGTGATAAAATTCAATTCAGACCCCCGAGATCTTTGCTCCTCTGTTATTTGCACGAGTAATCATGACACGTCCTCCAATTGTCTCGTCTAACATTTTCTGCACATCATTTTTGATTTGATTGGCCTGTGTCCTGCTATCAATGAAACCGTATACCGCCGGTCCAAAAGAACTCATTCCCGCACCGTAGGTGCCGCTATCTTGCATGAACTCGATAACGTCCCTTACGGATTGGGATTGCAATTCAACTTCAAGTTTCTTGAAACCCACAGTAAGCAGTCTATTTACTGCACAACCGAAACTTTCGATATCATTTTCCAAAACGGCAGGCATCATCTGCATCAGGATTATATGAGCAACGTGCTGCACTTCACGCAGGGGAATTGGACACTCTTTTTTGAAAATATCCACTTCTTTTACATCATGTGCACCCTGTGTGTCAGGAAGTGCAAGTATGATATCCCAATCCGGGAAATCATGCCTGAAAAGAACGGGTGCGGGGTCAGCACGGCTTGCTGCAGACGGTGAGAAAGCACCCTTGTCGCTGAATTTGTGTCCACCATCAACAATAAAACCACCTTTTTCAAAAGCAGCCACTCCGATTCCGGAAGTTCCGCCCCTTCCAACTGCAATCGCAAGTTCCTTGACACTGAGCCCAAGCCCGAACAGTTCATTCACAGCAGCAGCAGCTGAAACTGCTGACTGTGTGCCTGAGCCAAGCCCGACATGAGCAGGCATATCTTCTATTATTTGTATTCTTATTCCCTGACCCTCTGGCAGTACAGCTTTAGCTGCCAAACGCATCCTGTCAGCAAGAGGAGAGGTGCCAATTATCTCAATTTCATTAGATTTTTCAGCTAATAAGCCAACGTGCGGTAAATCAAGTGTAATTCCCACTCCTCCATCCACCCTGCCAATTTCAGCGTTCAGGTCTATCAATGTCAGATGAAGGCGAGAGGGAGATATTATTTCAATCATGTTTTTTGTATCGTTGCTACATATTATTAAATATTGATACTTGGTTTTGGAATGTGTTGCCTTCGAATAATTGTCCATGCTAAACTTAAAACTTTCCTATTACTTACAAAACTTAGGACTGGAAGAAAGAGTGAACATAATCTTAAACGGACCTCAGCAATAAAATAAAAATCAAAGACCGTGTCCATAAATTGAGGATTTATTGAATAGTTGCAATTTTTGCATTTCTGATATAGTAAAGCATTTGTTGAATAAAGAAAACCACAGACAATACCAGTATCGTATGGATCCTGGAAACCAAAGGTGATGTCAGAGGATATCTTCTGAATCTTGAAAACCTTAAAAAGCTCCTCTAATAATTTCAAAAATGGTTTTTTAACTGTCCTGATAATTCCAATCATCTCAGAGACATTCCTGATACTGCTTTTCTCTCCAGACTTTTTTACCTTGTCTTCAGTTTCATTCTTATCTTTTCGTTTTTTGGTTCTTTTTCCTTTCTTTTTGATTGTATAGGACAATCCCATCCAATTTACTGTGACCCTTTTATCGATTAAATCTTTTTTTTTGCTTATATCAATGATTACGTTAAAAGAAATAAAGAGTATTAACAGAATTAGTAATAAAATACAAAAAGCTGCTTCATAGAGAATAGGCAACATGTGTGATTAACGGATAATTACAACCAGACCCTATATTGAGCTCGATTAAAGAAAGAAGGAGTAGGACTAATCAATACTTCCTTTTTCTTCTCCGGTTACCTCGCCCTCTTTTTTTTCATTCTTTGACATCTTGCTCTTAATCGATTTTATGTTATCGATAACCTCTGGTACAGCTTCTATAATCTTTCCAAGATCTGTTTTTCCAGAGATCTTAAGGAGACGAACCTCTTCATCAGATATCACAATGAAAGCTATCGGCTCAATCTTTGCACCGGCGCCACCCCCACCACCGGAACCCACATTTCCTTTATTTTCAGTTCCCTCTCCACTACCACATCCAAACCCGAATGTCACTTTTGTGACTGGTATGATTGTTTTACCTGCGGCAATTACTGAATCCCCGACAACGGTTTTTGTGGTTACGATTCTTTCAAGCTCTCCAGCTAGTTCTTTTATTATTTGTTCAAGAGCCATGATATTTACCCCCCTTATTCGTTAGCAATATGAACTTTTATTTATTTTAACATTTAATAATAAGATTGTCCACATAAAAAAGTTATCCTGCAAAAAATCATTTATCAGACTCTTGCATTTAATCTCCATTTCAGTTCAAATATTTAAAATAGAATCTCTATAAAATTGTGTTTTGATTTTATCACTTTTGGAATAAGAAGACCAACGTTTTTAAACTGAAGATGAATGATGTCAAATGTCTGTACTCACATCAAACCACATATAAAATTGTTACCCGTTAGGTCTTGTAACGAATACCGTTCTAAATCAATACATATAAAGCCGATTGAGTTAGGAATGGAATACAGTAGATCATAAAGCCTGTGGAGATCCAAGTGGGTATTCTTTGAAGCAGGAGGCCAGCCTATTTATGGGGTGGTAGTTTACAATAATTGGGGTGTAGGGGTAGAAAAAGCCCATGACTTTAGTCATGGGGGTAGTCAGTAACGTTTCTGACAATGCCCGAATTCACGTGTGCGATATATTTATATAATAGTCTGTATATGTAAGAAGCCCTTGTAATGCGTGTAGGATTGATATCCGTTTATCATTACAAAATACGTCCAAATATAAGCTCATAAAAACGATTATATATGAGATGTATCAAATGTTATAATCCTATAAATTATGGGGTTATTATATCTTATCACCACCTTATCAAGTGGAGACGGGAGTTTTTTCCCTGTCTGACGTTGGATTAGGCAGTTCGGTTAATTCTGATCGGTAGTTAA